>JAUHXX010000264.1 GCA_030426825.1 Bacteroidia bacterium
TTTTACCTTGTTTCCTTGATTCACTATCAACCTGTAATTAAAGGCCATGTCGTAGTTTACTGCTAATCCCACCTTCGATTCACCATTCAATTTCACTGGGAAACCTGTTAACGACTTACCAAACCAATCTACTACATCAATCTGATCTTCTTGAAATAGCACAAATTCATTGATGCCATCATTGTTAAAATCGACCAATTGTGGAATTTGAACCAAATTAGATGAAAGCTTCAGTTGCCATTTCTTTTCTCCTTCCACAGAGTGAAGAGTCACGTTATTCGCATCATTTGCAAGTATAGATTCTTGACCATTTGATTCAAATACTTGAATTTTTGTTGGAATAATTGACAAACTAAAGTCATGAAGCACTTCCGTTCCAACCGCAGTAGGAGTGAAACTCACAGCATCCACATTGGTAATTAATGACTTACCTGAAAATTGGCTGATTTCACTGACACAAGTAAAACTTGAATCATTTTTTGTTAAGGCAAAATAGTGAACTTTAGAGGGAAGGCAATCATTGAAAAACGCAAGATTTTGTTTGTTCGATTCGAAAAGATTACCTAACTGAATTTGCCCTAAATACCAACGCATAGCTGGAATTGAATTGGACATTATATTGAAATCTTCAAACTCAGTGTAATATTCAAGTTGATCCTGAAGATCCTCAATTGATGCCGACCAAGCAAACTCAGTTTTGAATGGCAATATCTTAAACTTCCCAATGTTAAAATAATTCAAGCCAGCTGAATCTCCCGACAATTCCAAAGTTTGTTCCTGTAAAATTAAATCCAAATCTCGCTCCAATCCTTGTCTAGCAATAATTAATTCGAACGAATCTTTTTTTAAATAAACCAAGCCATCATCTAACCAAACAAAACTCTCATCTTTATTTTTTTTAAAAAATGCGTCCACGTCTTCACTCATTCGAGAACTACCATAAAACCTCATCTGATCGAAATCTGATGGGCAAACATTTACATACGCTCTTGCAGAAACTGGACGTCCAAGCAAATTAAAACCGTCTTCTTCTGTAACCGCAAAATGATACTTCTTAGATAAAACATGTCGTGTAACAGTGCTATCAATTGAATTCAGCACGACATAATCAGCATTTCCGTATTCAAAAAACCGCTGAGTCTTATTCGGTTCAAAAGCAGCAGTAGAAAAGCAAATAAAATTCCCAAAATAACCTACATAAAAACTATGCTCTCCTATTTTAAATTGATCATCAGTTAATTGCGCTTCTGCTTGAAAAGAGCTATTTATTTCTTTAACATAACTACTAACTGAAGACGTGGATTTCACAACGATCAAATAATCCGTAGTTGAATATGATAAGAAGAGCGATTTATTAATTGCCTGATTAAAATCGAAATCTTCATTTGCTTTCAATGTGTTGAAAGCGATCTGAATTGGATCTGGCAGCTCAGCAATTGCGGGATGCGAGTTGGAACCAATTTTTGAGATAAACTTATTCACATCCGGAATAAATACGGACGCCTTTGCCTCTTCTAGTTGAAATGATGAATAGTCGAGTTTAACCTCTTGTTTGGTATACAAATAATAGGCTAGGTATCCGAATAAACAAATTGCAATTCCAGTTAAAATAGACCTCAATATGAACGACCTTTTATTCATCCTTGCAAAACTAAGGCTGAATTCGCTCATATTTAGTGCATGGATTCAAAGAATATACACAGTATATTGTGAACTTATATATCCAGTTTTAATTGATTTTCTCCTAGAAGATTAAAACTCATTCGGTGTAATTCAGTGGTACCGAATTTTTTTATAGCCAACCGGTGTTTCTTAGTGGGATAACCTTTATTGTTTTCCCAATCGTAGCCATCATGCTTTGCAGCGGCCTTATTCATAAATTCATCTCTGGTGACTTTTGCTAATACTGAGGCAGCTGCAATTGACAAATATTTCGAATCTCCTTTCACTATACAAACATGCTCCACTCCATTATAGGGATTAAACCTATTGCCATCAATAAGCAACAGCTCTGGCCTTGTACCCAACAAATCTACAGCTCGGTGCATGGCTAAAAAAGACGCATTTAGAATATTTATTTTGTCTATCTCCTCATTAGTAACTATCCCAACTCCATAGGCCAGTGCTTCTTTTTTAATCACTGGAAACAACAACTCTCTTTGCTTTTCTGTCATTTTTTTAGAGTCATTCAATAAAGGGTGTTTAAAATTTGACGGCAAAATCACTGCTGCCGCAACTACTGGACCTGCCAAACATCCCCTACCAGCTTCATCACAGCCAGCTTCAATTTTATTTTTTGAATAATTCTTCTTTAACATTCTAATAGTTACTGTTAATTTTTTAAAACTACACAAAAATAAATTTTATATATTCGGTCAACCTTTGGCATACCATTTGCGTCTAGGTAATAAATAAATCAGTGAAAAACTGAAATTAACCTGTTAAAACCCCTTGTTTTTAAGGATTTAGCGATAAAAAATAATAAAATGAAAAAGATTTTTGGATTAGCATTCGGACTGTTATTAACGGCTTTTACCTATGGTCAAACTGTAACTTTTAATGATGCAGGACCGAATTACAATAAAGCTTCAGTTACTGAATTCAACTTCTCGTTGGATGCAACTTTTACTGGCCAAAATATTACTGATGCTTCAGTTTATTACACAGATTATTTCACAATAACACCTCAAGCAACTGCTAACGGACACGACATTAGCATTAAATTGGTTGATGATACTGAAATCAATAGAAGAATAATTACCCGTTTCTTTATGACTCTTGGGGCACCAAATATTACTGTAAGTGGAAATTCCCTTGCAATTGATGATTTCATGCAAACTTATATCATGAATTAATCAAGTTTAAACTTGTTAAAAAAACCGTCTCGGCTTAGCCAAGACGGTTTTTTTTTGACCATCTCTTGCTTTGCATGTCCTTATTTCTTAAATTGTGTTTGCCGAAATTACTCAGACCTCTTTATAACTCAACAGTTTAATAGTGCCTTAATAGGTACTATAGGGATGTCTGACCTTAAAACCTAAAAGCTATGCCTAACACGTTAAACCCCGTTTTAATTGAAAAAGAATCAATTTCAAATTTATCATTCAAGAATATTGTCGAATTTGAACAACATCCAAGATTAGAGGAAAAAATACTTAATGCAACTCGCTTAGGAAACATACAAAAGTATAAATGTGAGATTGAGTTTTACTCAGACTCAGGACTTAAAACTGTACAAACCACAATATGGGCTGCAGGCAAAAGCTTTATATGTCTCAAAGGAGGACTATGGATTCCAATTTCTAAAATAGTTGACATAAGAATGATATAATTATCTTAATAAAATGTTAAAAAAAGCGGCTTTTGGCCGCTTTTTTAATTTTTAGAAGTTCAAGAATAAACCGCAAAGAAAATATTTCGGTCACTTCTTTTCTATTACATTTGAAGAACAAAATTCAAATTATGTTGAAAAGACTTTTCTTATCATTGACGATCGCCCTTATTGCCCTTACAAATTTCGCTCAAGACGAAATGCCAAATTCTGTTGATGAAGTCATTCAATGGAATTTCTCCGTGACTTATGATGGATGTGAAGCATATTTAAATTTCACAGTAGATCAAAAAGATGGATGGCACGTATATGCCCAGCAGCAACCAGATGGTGCTGTAGCCTATCCTACCTCTTTTGTATTTGAACCGAGTTCGGATTATGAATTAATTGGTAAAGTACGAGAATATGGTGCAGAAGAGCACGAAAACAAAGAAGAAGGCGAAGAAATAAGTTTCCCCGAAAAATATTTCCCAGGAGGCAAGGCCAAATTCAAACAAAAAATTAAAATCAATTCAACCAAAGATTTTGAAATTAAAGTAAAGTATGAATTCATGGCTTGTAAAACAGCTTGCTTTCCCCCTACAGAAGGCAATACTTCTTTTAAAGTAAAAGGGAAAACAGAAGACTGTGATTTAAGTGGGGAAGTTGAGTCGGAAACTACAGATGAAACTATTGCCGTGACATCAGTTGATATTGACTCTGTAATGTTTCAAGCCTTAAACAATTGTGAGGGCTATACACTAAAAGGTAAATTCAGACCAGTAATCGTTGAAGTTTCCACTCCATGGCGAACTGACAAAATGAATTACTCGGTTTCATTAAAAATTAAAATCGATTCTGCATTTGCCATGTACGCTTTTGATAACCCGAATGGCTATAAATCAGTGTTTAGTTTAAACGAAAATGACAACATTGAATCTAAAGAAGAATACACAACGAACATCAGTAAATTAACTGGTAAAAAAACCAAAGGATACAAATATGAAGTAAGCATTCAACAAAACATTACTGTAAAGGATACCACTAATTTAACAGCAATAGATGGTCAACTTGATCTGTATTTAATGGGTTGCGAAAACAGCTTTCACAATACAGAGGCTGTAGCCCTTTCTTTTGACCTTCCAAATGCAAATGATAATGGAGTGAGAACAGAAAAAGATTCATTATGGCTTATTTTCTTTCTTTCTTTCATTGGAGGATTCCTTGCATTGTTAACACCTTGCGTTTTCCCAATGATTCCTATGACTGTTTCATTTTTCACTAAACAGTCTAAAACAAAATCTCAGGGTATTAGAAAAGCGTTCTTATATTCTGGATTTATCATTGCGATTTATGTTGTTCTTGGCGTACTTGTTGCAAAACTAGCTGGCGAAGATGCACTGAATTTTATGGCAACTGATCCTATCGTTAATATTATTTTCTTTGTCCTGTTTATCGTTTTTGCCATTTCGTTTTTTGGAGCATTCGAAATCACTTTACCTAACTCTTGGGTAAATAAGGCAGATAAGCAAGCTGATAGAGGTGGAATAATTGGAATCTTTTTTATGGCATTCACCTTAGCGCTTGTCTCTTTCAGTTGCACTGGACCAATTGTTGGTTCTGTTTTGGTACAATCAGCTCAAGGAGGTGTTGCAGGACCTATTGTTGCTATGTTAGGATTTTCATTTGCATTAGCATTACCTTTTGGTTTATTTGCAGCATTCCCAGGATGGTTAAATTCAATGCCTCAATCTGGTGGATGGTTAAACACGGTGAAAGTTGTTTTAGGATTTGTTGAAGTAGCTTTGGCTCTCAAATTCTTATCAAACGCAGACTTAGTTATGCAGTGGCATATCTTAGAAAGAGAATTATTCTTAGCCATTTGGATTGGGGTATTCTTAATGCTATTTATCTATCTAATCGGGAAGATTCAATTTACTCATGATAGTCCAATAGAAAAATTATCTGTTGGTAGAGGAATGTTTGCTATGACGGTTCTTGGTTTTATCATATACCT
>JAUHXX010000265.1 GCA_030426825.1 Bacteroidia bacterium
ATCATTACTAAACCAATTAAGAAGAAAGATGCCTTTGATCTTTCTAAATCCGCCTCTTTGGATTTTTTTGCTTCCATAATAACATTGTTGTTGAACGCTAAATTACAAAAATTTAATTCAATTTAGGTTCTAGATTAAACTAATTTTCTACCTATCAAAGTATAACTGATAACTCCAAAAACTGTACCAATTGTATTTACAACGACATCTTCGAGATCATAGTATCTCCGATAAATAAAATTACCTTGTATTAACTCTATAGAATAACCGATAATTATTCCAGCTAAAACTATCCCTAGGTACAATCTAAAATTAGATAGGTTCATTTTTTTTTCAATTTTGTTTTTTTTGGTAGATAAAAATCCAATTAGCATCAAGAAAGCTAATCCAAAATAAAAACAAAAGTGCGCTAGGCTGCTAATAGAAATCAGTTCCCATTCTATTACAGGCAGTTGATCTCCAGGTGTTAAACTTAGAGACAAAATAAGGGCTAACCAAATAACCCAAGGAAGATGAAATTTCAGCGAATTAGCCGATTAATTCTTGGTAAGCATCTGCAGATAGCAAACCATCTAATTCAGACGAATCAGAGATTTTCACCTTGATCAACCAACCTTGTCCATATGCATCAGAATTGATAACCTCTGGGTTAGATTCTATTTCTTCGTTGATTTCAGTTACCTCACCACCAATTGGCATAAAAAGGTCAGAAACGGTTTTCACAGCTTCAATTGATCCAAATACCTCCTCAGCATCTAAAGTTTCACCTTCAGTTTCAATCTCTACATATACGATATCTCCTAATTCTCCTTGAGCAAAATCAGTAATTCCAATAGTTGCAATATCACCATCTACTTTTACCCATTCATGGTCTTTCGTATATTTTAAATCAGCTGGTACATTCATTTCTTAAGTATTAAATATTTGGACAAATTTAAAATAATATTCAAACAATCATCTCGCAAAATAAAGAATCAACACAATTCTGCTCTGGTATTAAAAAAATTCTAATTTTTGTACTATGATTACGCAAGAACAATTGAAAGATTTTGAGAGCAGAGTTCAAGAGCTTCACGGCTATTTGAAGATTGAAGAGAAAGAAATGCAAATTCAAGAGGATGAGTTGCGTTCTCAAGACCCTACTTTTTGGGATAATCCTAAAGAGGCTGAAGCTCTAATGAAAAAGTTAAGAACCAAAAAGACTTGGGTGGAAGACTACGAAAAAGTTAAAACCAGTTTAGAAGATCTTAACGTTTTACTTGAGTTTCACGAAATGGGCGAAACATCTGAAGCTGAAATAGATGCTCATGTTGAAAAATCAATGATTTTTCTTGAAGAACTTGAATTTAAAAATATGCTTTCTTCTGAGGAGGATAATTTCAATGCCGTACTCCAAATTACTGCTGGAGCTGGAGGAACAGAAAGTTGTGATTGGGCCTCAATGTTGATGAGGATGTATATTATGTGGGGAGAGAAAAACGGATATAAAGTAAAAGAGTTAAACTATAATCCAGGTGATGTGGCAGGAGTTAAACAAGTTACCTTACAGTTTGACGGAGATTTTGCTTTTGGATACTTAAAAGGAGAAAATGGTGTTCACCGATTGGTTAGAATATCACCCTTTGATTCAAACGCGAAACGTCATACTTCATTTGCTTCTGTTTATGTTTATCCTTTAGTTGATGATTCAATAGAAATTCATATCAATCCAGCAGATATTAGTTTTGAAACCTTTCGTTCAGGAGGTGCTGGTGGTCAAAACGTGAACAAAGTTGAAACTGCCGTGCGTTTAAGACATGAACCTTCTGGAATCATAATTGAGAATTCAGAGTCACGTTCACAGTTGACCAATAAAGAAAAAGCCATGCAATTATTGAAATCTCAATTATATGAATTAGAGATGAGAGAAAGAATGGCAAAGCAGAATGAAATTGAGGCTGGAAAAATGAAGATTGAGTGGGGTTCTCAAATCCGTAACTATGTTATGCAGCCTTATAAATTAGTGAAGGATGTTAGAACTGGTCATGAAACATCTAATGTAGACGCCGTGATGAATGGTGAAATAGATGAATTTTTAAAGTCGTTCTTGATGGCGCTCAATGAGTAATTGCATCATTCTTTTTAGAACTTTAAAAAATCTATATCTTTGCACCGCCTTTTAATTAGGGATTAAACAGATTCATAATGATCATAGAAGTTGTAAGTTCAAAAATTCACCGTGTAACCGTTACTCAGGCCGACCTGAATTATATCGGATCAATTACAATAGACGAAGATTTAATTGATGCCTCAGGACTTGTTGAAGGGCAAAAGGTGCAGATTGTAAATCTAAACAATGGTGAACGTATTGAAACTTACGTAATCGTAGGTGAAAGAGGTTCAGGAACTATTTGTTTGAACGGCCCTGCAGCAAGAAGAACGGCCGTTGGAGATATCGTTATTATCATTGGTTACGGTCAAATGACGGTTGAAGAGGCGAAAGTTTTTAAACCAACACTAATTTTCCCAAATACGGAGACGAATAAACTAGAGAACTAAACTGAAGCACTATTTTTCAGTTTTATTCGTTAATGGTTCAATTCACATTATTTCATGAAGTCTAAAATAATTTCAGCTTTAAAGATTATCCTGCCTTTAGGCTTTGGAGTCTTTTTGATTTGGCTGTTTTATGATGCTTTGTGTGAAGATGATAAGGCCGACTTGTTTTCTGCATTTGGTAGAGCAAATTATTTTTGGGTATTTCTCGCTTTGGTGTTTAGTTTCTTAAGTCATGTAAGTCGCGCGGTAAGATGGAAGTATTTGCTGCAGCCTTTAGGTTATAAAGTACGGTTTTGGAATTCTTATCATGCCCTGATGATCGGTTATGTAGTCAATCTAATTTTTCCTAGAGCAGGAGAAGCTTCAAGGGCTGGAATATTAGCAAAATCTGAAAAAGTTCCTTTCCAAAAAGGTTTTGGGACCATTCTTGCAGAAAGAGCAGTGGATGTTGGCATGTTAGGAATCATTTGTTTGATTGGATTGGGCATGCAAATCGACAAGATTGACGCTTTTAAAATGAAAATCGCGAGTTTCAATTCTGGAGAGGCTGGTTGTGGAAATTCCATGATTTTCTCAATACTTGGAAAAGTGGTGACCTATGGAGTTTTATTAGGCGTTATAGGCGTTATCATTTTAGTGATTGCAAAAAAATCTTTCAGAGAAAAAATAAAAACTTTTGTTTTAGGACTGTGGGAAGGAATTATTTCCATTTTTAAAACAGATGGCAAAATACCTTTTATCGCGCACACCCTGTTTATTTGGGTAATGTACGTGTTGATGTTTGCAGTTTGCTTTTATTCTTTAGAAACCACTGCAGTACTGGGAATTGATGCTATGCTTGCTGGATTTATTGCAGGAACAATCGGTATCATTTTAGTTCAAGGAGGAATTGGGGTTTATCCGGCTTTTGTTGGGTTAATCGTAACGACTTATTTAGCACCAAATGAACCAGGCGTTTTACCAGATGCACTTGCCTTAGGCTGGATTATTTGGACATCACAAACTTTGTTGATGATAATTTTAGGTTTAATTTCAATGGCCCTTAACGCTAAAAATGTTAAATTCAACAACAATGAGTTGGCGAACGAAAATCCAGAATAAAATCCATTATCAAAGATCTGCTAAAGTAGATTTTCCAGCAGATAAAAAAATTGTTTTTACGAATGGATGTTTTGATATACTTCATAAAGGTCATGTAGAATATTTGGCACAAGCTGCTGATTTGGGTGATTTTCTGGTTGTTGGAATCAATTCAGACGCATCTGTTAGAAATCAAGGTAAAGGAGAAGAAAGACCTATCAATAAGATTGAAGCGAGAGCAACCGTTTTAGCCGCTCTGTCTTTTGTAGATTATGTTATAGAGTTTGATTCGGATACTCCTTTGCGCTTGATAGAAACTATTAAACCAGATGTTTTAGTCAAAGGGGGTGATTATGACCCAAACGAAGAAAATCCGAAAAGTAAAAAATATATCGTTGGACGCGATATTGTTCTGGCTAAAAATGGAGTGGTAAAAACAATTGATTTAGTACAAGGATATTCCACGACATCCCTGATAAACAAAATGAAATAATGACGATTAAAGAAGCGCAAGAGTTAGTAGATAATTGGATCAAAGAATATGGCGTTCGTTATTTTAATGAGCTCACCAATATGGCTCAATTGACTGAAGAAGTAGGGGAGGTCGCTCGAATAATTGCAAGAAGGTATGGTGAGCAATCAGAAAAAGAATCTGATAAAAACAAAGACCTGGGTGATGAAATGGCAGATGTTCTGTGGGTACTTATTTGTCTGGCAAATCAAACCGGAATTGACTTAGAGGAGGCCCTAAAAAAAAATCTGGACAAAAAAACCAAGAGAGACAACACCCGTCACAAAGAAAATAAAAAGTTGCAGTAGGACTTTAGTTTGATTACATTTGAAATACCCAGAATGTAACTTATGAAATATCTTATCTCGCTCAGTTTAATGATGAGCAGTTTTTTATCGCTGACTCAGATAAATGCAAATGTAGCTGCTTACCCGCCTTGCGACTTTCCTTGTACTGGATTCGCTCTTATTGATTTTGAGGACTCAGCGGATAATTCACCCTACTCTATATACGTTTACCATCAGGACGCAACTAATCCCGCTAATGTTCAGGATTCAGTTCTGAATATTACATCCAATGATACTGTGATTTATTTTAATGGTTTGTGTTTTCAAGGGGATAAGATAGTGGTTCTAATTGATGCCAATGGAGATTCTACAGAGTTTACAGCCGTTCCGCCTTATTATTCACTGACGGGAAGTCTCGGTGATTGTAGTTGCCCTAACAATCAGGCTTTTTGTACTGCCTCAGGTGGAATCCCACCATATACATATTCATTAAACTATATGGGAGGTGCTGAGACTGTTGTGAGCTCAAGTGGTTTTGTGGTCTTTGATAGTTTACCTTGCCCAACATCTAATATGAATTTAACGATTTCAGATCAATCTGGCTGCCAAGTTTATTATACTCCATTGATAGATGCAGGATGTGGGGCACCCTATGACCCGAATTGTCTGAAAGAAATTGAGTTGACCGGAGTAAACGCTTCAGACACCTCTGCTTGTGACGGTTACATTATTTGGAATTTAATAGGTATAGATACAACTGTGGCGCATGAGTTAATTATTCATTCGTACATAACCGGTTTTTCAGATACGCTTGAGTTGATTCCGGGCGAGACTTCAGATACTATTTTTAATTTATGTGCAACATATTATCAACTAAAACAACAGCCCAATCCAATAGTATTAAGA
>JAUHXX010000266.1 GCA_030426825.1 Bacteroidia bacterium
AATTTACTCGCCAATTCATCAATTTGATTCTCAAGGAGGACTGGGAGAAGAGAATGTGGTGGTCATTATTCTAGAAAGCTTTTCACCCGAATACATTGGAGCTATAAATAAAGATGGATCTAGTACCACACCCTTTTTTGATGAGCTCATTCAACAGTCGCTTTATTTCCCCAACGCCTTTGCTAATGGCAAAAAATCAATGGATGCCGTGCCTTCTATTATCGCCTCCATCCCCAAATTAATGACGGATGAATACTTGTTATCTGGATACACGATAAATGACTTGACCTCCTTACCAAATATCCTGAATGAAGAAGGTTATCACACTTCATTCTTTCATGGCGCAACAAATGGCTCAATGAACTTTGACTCATTCTGTGACCTAGCTGAATTTGATGACTATTTTGGCAGAAATGAATACAACAATGAAGCCGACTATGACGGTACTTGGGGAATTTATGACGAACCTTTTTTGCAATGGACAAACGAACAGCTGAGTACATTCAAAACACCATTTTTCTCAACAATTTTTACCATCTCCAGCCATCCACCTTACGCAATACCAGAACAATATGAATCGCGATTTAACAAAGGCAACACACCCATGCACAACGCCATTAGCTATACAGATTTCGCTCTTCAACAATTTTTCGAATCTGTTAAAAAAGAGGCGTGGTATGAAAATACCTTATTTGTTGTAGTAGCAGATCATACGCCAGGCTCTTCCGAAGCTCAATTTTCTAATGATATCGGTCAAATGAACATTCCTTTATTGTTTTTTCATCCTGAAAATGATCAACTCAGGGGCACAAATCCTAAAGTTGTAGGGCAAATTGACATCCTCCCTTCTGTTTTAGATTATTTAGGATACAAAAAGGCCTTTTATTCTTTTGGAGAATCTGTTTTTAAAGAAGGGGTAGGGTTCACTGCTGCCGAAGTTGGTGGAGTAATGCGTTGTTTCGGTTCGTTTCAAAATGAACACTATTTGTTAACCTATCAAAACGAAAAAGCCCTTGACCTCTATCATCTAAACGATCGTCTACAAGAAAATAATTTATTAGATTCAAAAAAAGATGTTGTTCAAAAATTAAAAAAACAACTGGAAGCGAGAATTCAAACCTTTAATCATGCATTGATTTACAATGAGATGACATTGAATGAGTGAAAAGAAGAACATATTGTTTTTAATCAATCCAATTTCTGGAATTGGTAAAAAAGGTGACTTACCAGCGCTTATTGATACGCATCTGACAAAACATAATTACGAAATCAGAAGCACCGAATATCGCAAACACGGTGAAGAAATAGCTCAAGCTGAAAAATCAAACTTTGATGCTATCATAGCTATTGGAGGTGACGGGACTGTCAATGAGATAGCTGGGGCACTCGCTGGTTCCTCTTGTGCTCTTGGTATCATTCCGGCCGGATCGGGAAACGGACTTGCCCGGCATTTGAAAATACCCCTGAACGCTAAAACAGCTATTGATCGTATTAACAATTTCAAAGCTGAATCTCATGATTCAGGCTATGTGAATGACACCTTTTTTATTGGAACAGCAGGTTTTGGCTTTGACGCCTATATAGCCGAACTTTTCGACAAGTATCCAAAAAGAGGTTTTTTAAGTTATGCCAAATTAATAGCCCGAGAATATAAAAAATACCAGCCATTGACCTTTGAGGTAAGTATTAATGGCGAAATAATAGAGTTGGATGCATTAATATGTGCAGTGGCCAATTCTTCGCAATTTGGAAACGGGTTTACCATCTCACCGGAATCTAAAACGCAAGATAAAAAGATGGAGCTCGTCCTCATTAAGAAATTTCCATTTATAGAAACCATGGGAATTGGCACAAAATTTTTCACTCAATCCATTAACAAATCAAAGTATTTTCAGAGTTATTCTTTTCATGAGAAAATCAAGATTAAAATCGCCGCCAACACAAAAGTTTATTATCATGTTGATGGTGAACCTTTTCAGGGAGCGAATGAATTTTTGATCCAGATAATGCCTCAAAACCTTTTCATCCTCTAATAACTGAGGATTAAAAAAACTGTATATTTAATGATATGCTAGGTGCGTTATTCGTTTTTTTGTTAGTCGTATTGTGTGGATTTGCTGCCATTCTTTTCAGCGTTTTTGCATGGAGATTAAACAACGACATCTTTTTTTATTTGGGTCTAATATGCACGTCTATTTTAATCATATACGCGGCGATAAATTATGAGCATCTTTATTATCTCATGATCAACAGCACCATGTGGTTCTTAATACAAATGTCTTTTATTGTTTGCCCAATCTATTTTCTAATTCAGGCTAAAACCAATTCGCCAAACAACAGTTTTGATGGCAGTGAGGCTTCTGGTAAAGTCACTGAAGACTACCTGGATGAAATCATTAATTCTCCAGATGAAGAAATAGATTTTGAGGAAGATCTTGATTTGAAATAAAAATTATTTCATCAGTAGTAGGGGTTTTATTTTTTGAATCGACATTCATTAGAAAACTAAATTTTGACACTATGAAAACACTTTACTTTTTACTTGGATTAATTATTACTTCTGTGACTTTTAGTCAAAGTACAGTTAGTAATGCAAGCTTTGAAAACTGGACATCTACAGTCGTGAAAGATTCTGTTGAATTTTGGGCTACATCAACTACAGACCTCATCTATACTGGAGCCAATATTAACAATACGTATAGAGTTACCGGTGCTCAAGATGGGACTTACGCTATGCATATGGAAACGCAAACTTGGACTGATGGCATGACAACGGATACTATTGTTGGTTACGTTTTAAAAGAAAAAGGAGATAACGATTTATACGGTTTTCCATACACGGATACCATTAATTCAGTATCCGGCTACTATAAATGCGGGGTTCAAACCGGAGATACCGCTTTATGTATTGTTGAGTTATCTAAAAACCACGTAGTTTATGCCACTGCTTTTTATCAATTTTATGGCAATCAAACGTCATGGACACAATTTACATTAAACATTCCCAATGGAAATATGGATGAACCTGACTCTGTATTTATCGGATTCGTAAGTTCTGATCCATTTAATCCTGGAGTAGCAAAGCCGGGTTCATGGTTAGAAATTGATAATGTATCTTTTGATTTTACTACCGGTTCAATGACAACACCTTCTCCAATTCCAAATCATAGTTTTGAAGACAATGTGGTGACAACTTTAGATACACCAGATGATTGGTGGAGTTTTGACCCGCTTCAGTACAACCTCTATCAAGAGTCTTATGTAAAGAAATCAACTGATGCTGCAAGCGGAACTTATGCATTAGAAGTTTCAATGACAGCATCTAATGACAGCACCGGATTAATTCCAGTAGTGACTAACGGAACGCTGAACTTATCAAGTGGAAATTTTGAAGGAGGAGACTTATTTTGGGCGCAACCAGATTCATTGGTTGGTCAAGTTAAATATTCTCCAATGGGGATAGACACGGCCTATGCACTATTAGAAATGTGGAATGCAAGTTCTGGCCTAATTGTTTATGAGGTAAAGGCATTTATAGGATTGAATACTACATACCAAGAGTTTTCTATTCCTTTAACATTCACGGAAGCACCTGACTCTATGAGGTTAACCTTTTTTGCGGGTGAAGTTGTAGGATCTAAATTATTGATTGATGATATCCAATTCATTGGTGGAGATGTACAGGTTGATGAGCTGGAAGCTGCAACATTTAACATCTACCCTAACCCGGCAAGTGATCAGGTTACTTTTGATTATCAAGCTGCCGAATACATGAGTATTATAGATATCTCAGGTAAAGCAATTTATCAAAGGCAATTAGATCAATCTGGTAAAGTTCAGTTGGATGTCAATGATTGGATTCCTGGAGTCTATTTTGTCAATTTGACAAGTCCAAGCGGTCAAATCACCAAAAAGCTTGTCATAAGGTAATTACTTAATTTTCGAAATTAAAAGCTGTCTCATTTTCGGGGCAGCTTTTTTTATAACTCAGATTCTTTACCTTTTTTAAGACTTTTGATTTTTCTAAACACAAAATAACATCCAATTAAAACAAGTGGAATACTCAGGTATTGTCCCATATTTAACCCCTGTAAGTTTTGGTCAACACCGTCCTGATTTTCTTTAATAAATTCGATAAAAAATCGAGCCCCAAAAAGCATTATAAAGAACGTACCTGCCAACATTCCACGTAGTTTGGCTGCGTTGGTTTTCCAATACAGAAACATTAACACGGCAAAAATTACGAAATAACAGATCGCTTCATAAAGCTGCGCAGGATATCTATTCGGAATGCTCGCCAATATTTCGGCATATGCTGGATCATTTGCAATTAAATCATAAGCCAACCCAGGAACATCAGGATTTGTTTGAGTTGTTGCTGATGCAACACTTGGCGGAATATCGTGTCTTAAAAACTTAAAACCGAAATCAGAACCAGTTGCTTTACCAACAATTTCATGATTAAATAAATTTCCTAAACGAATCAATCCTGCAGCAAAGGCGGTCGGTACAACAAACCTATCCAACAACCACAATAAAGTAATGTCAGTATATTTTCTTGTAAGTAAATAACTGGTGATAATAATTCCGATTGCTCCTCCGTGAGAGGCCAATCCACCCTCCCAAATTTTTATAATCTCCACTGGATTTGCCAAGTAATGGCCCGGTTGATAAAACAAACAATGACCCAATCGCGCACCAATAATTCCTCCAAGCAAAACATAAATGAAGGATTGATCCAATAATTTCTCTGGCGCTTTTTCAGATTCATACATTTTTTGTAAGATTTTTAATCCTACTAAAAAGCCCAAAGCCCACATGATACCATACCAAACTGGCATTTCCCAAGTTGATACTACCCGGGGCTCAAAATTCCAAACGATTTCTAATAATGTCACAAGTTGTTTTTTTCAAAATTAATGATTTGTTGCACTAAAGGTTAGATTCTCTTGCCGAATTTTATAATGATGTTAAAATGTTGATAAACATCTAAACTTTCACAGAAATTATTGTGCCCATTCTTCAAAAATAATATTCCTTTGTAGCAGTATTTTACTCATAAATTAAAGAGATGTCTAAAAAGCATAATTTCGGAGCAGGTCCCTGCATCTTACCCCAAGAAGTTTTTCAACAAGCCGCAGCCGCAGTGTTAGATTTTAATGGATTATCCATCCTTGAAGTTTCTCACCGTAGTGCAGATTTCGTTCAAGTAATGGAAGATGCCCGCTCGTTGGTTAAAAAAGCGTTGAATGTACCTGACGGATATACAGTATTGTATCTCCAAGGAGGGGCGAG
>JAUHXX010000267.1 GCA_030426825.1 Bacteroidia bacterium
TGACTATTCTGCTTGAGTTTATACCTCTTGAATTTAAATAAGCAATAGTTGAATGGATTCGTTTTTGCGAAAGAAGCTTGTTGTACTCTTCACTTCCCATGGCGTCAGTGTGTCCCGATATGATTAGTTTTACGGACGGATATTTACTTAAATAGCTCACAATTTTATCTAATTCTTCTACTGATTTAGATGACAGATCAGCTTTGTCAAATGCAAAGTAAATTGGATTAATATCTGAATTTTCAATAACCGTATTGTTATCAATTAATACATTTAATGAGTCGGAATTGATGAACGCTGTGGAGTCTGAATTTGAATTATTCCCATTGTTGTTATTGTTGACAACCAATGTAGTATCTGAAGATCCGTTAGTTGAATCAGGCGCATTAATATCGCGAACAAACAAAGTATCAGTTCTACAGAACGAAACTTGATCGATTCCTTGTTTACCATAAACTTGAAGCGAAACTACAACCTCTCCAGTCTTGGTAAGTGGAATGTCGAGGGTGGTTTGATCAATGCTTAATATTGAATCGTCTATGGCCCAAAAATAATTCGTGAATGAGACACCTTCAAGGTAGCTTACTGAAGCATCAAGATGAGCGGTGTCGCCTAAAATATAATTTTTGTTGTTCTTAAAGCCAATATAATCAACACTGTCAATAACAACTTCTTCAATGATTTCAGCAAGTTCTGTTTGACCACCTTTTATATCAGTAATGTCGATTTTAATTTTGTGTGTCCCAGGAGAATGAAAGAGTTTTTCTTGTTCTAAACCAATAACTTTGGTGCCGTCTTCAAAATGCCAAGTGTAAATTACATCTACTGAAGAAGTGTCTACACTTTCAGAAATGTCCAAATGAACTAATAGTTCAGGGTTTTCAAATTGAGGACAATCAAACGTAGGTACAGGTGTTAGTAATACCGTATAAATGTCCATTAAACCAAATCCTCCAACTCTACTTGAAGATAGGTAGCCAAATTTTTCTGATTCATCTAAAGTGTAATAAATATCATCTCCGGCTGAATTAATCGGATACGGCAGTGCTTCAGGCTTTGTCCATTCCCCATCTATTAATTGACTTTTATAAATATCGTATCCTCCTGATGAATTATGACCTTTTGATGAAAAGTACATAGTTTCTCCATCTGCCGTTAGAAATGGGCTATCTTCTTTAAGTTCAGTATTTATTTGACCCTTCACTTTAACCGGATCTGACCATGTACCATCCTCATTTTTATGACTTTCGTAGATGTCTAGATTGTCTTCTTCAGTTTTCATGGCTGAAAAATAAAAGCTCTCATTATCTCTTGTAAAAACTCCATGAGGTTGAAAGTAAAAATTTGATAGGTTTTCAGGCAATGGTTTTTGTTCGTTCAATCGTTTTTCAAAAGTTGATCCTATCCATAACTTATTTTGATAAAACAGCATAATTGTGTCTGAACCGAAGTTTTTCCCAACAACAGCTCTGTGACTAGCCTGTTTTACCGATTCATCAAAAGTGGCTGCGCTTAACTCTTCTAAATCAAAGTAGTAGACATTTTCCATGTATTGATAATCTGCAAATTGTTTCTCGTTCTTCAAGTCTTTGTATCGGGCATTATACATCAAAGAGCTATCAGATTCAACATATACAGGTGTGTATTCACTCTCTCTTGAATTGATGTAAAAGTCCATGTTTTGGACTGTGATTTCGGTTTGAGGATTAGCTAATTTGACCGCAGAGTTTCTACAATATGTGATGTTTTTCTCAATTTCATCATTCAACTCTTTATTATCCAATTTCTTTGCTTCAACGTAATTTTGTTTGAATAATTCGTAGAATTGAATAGCTTCATTTGGCCTGTGAGAAAGTCGTAAAGAATTCGCAAGGTCATAATAATTTATATAGTTTGTGTCTTTAGTTTGATGCCTTAAACCGCGCTCTAGATAAATGGTAGATGAATCATAAAGCTGGTAAGAATACAGATAGGTTTTACCTAATCCAATATTTGCCTTGTAGTTAGTACTGTCTTTAGATAAAGATTTATTGAAAAAATAAATTGCTTTTGCAGCATTTCCTTTTTTCATTTGTCCGTTGGCTCTCATGTTATTCCATCCAACATTCTGTGCATTAACCGTTGGATTAATGAAAAGAAATAGAGAGAATAAGAGTAGAGTAGAGTTTAAGTAGTAATTTTTCATTAGGGGATTCGTAAGAAGCTAAGTTTTTCTTTTTTTCTTTTTTGCTGCTGGAAAAAGAATGTTATTAAGAATTAATCGGTATCCAGGAGAATTAGGGTGTAAATTTAAATCTGTTGGTGGATCTCCAACAAAGTGTTTGTAATCTTCAGGATCATGTCCACCATAAAAAGTCCATGTCCCTTCGCCAAATTCTCCATGTATGTATCGTGCAGTTCCGAGCGCTTTATTTTGACCCATTATCAAGACATCCGGTTTAATAAATTCAAGTCTAAAGTCTGTTGTTTGCCCCATGAATCCATCAATTTCCATGGTGTGGTTTTGGCAAAGCATTGTAGGAACTACATCCCATTTAGCAGAGAATTCAAATAAGAAAAACTTGTCTTGGCTTTCAGGAATCCTGTGATCTTTAGTGCCATCTATATCTGAGTATTCATACTCCATAGGGTCCTTCACTATGGTGAAATCTCTAAACGCAAGTGTTTGATTATAGTCAATTTTACTTTGATAGTTTGGTTCGCTTGGATCATGGTCGTACATGTGCTCGCATATGTCCGTATTCTGAGCGCTTAGTGCAATGTCATAGCTGTCGGTTCCGCTACACATAGTAAACAAGAATCCACCTCCAGCAACGAATTCCTTAATTCTAACTGAGACATTTCTTTTCAGCTCAGAAACCTTATCAAATCCTAACGTTGCAGCCATTTGTTCGTTGTCTTTGACTTGTTTTTGATACCAAGATTGGGTATGATAATTACGATAGAATTTACCATATTGACCTGTGAAATCTTCATGATGCAGGTGTAACCAGTCGTATTCAGGTAGCACGCCAGTGACGATAGACGAGTCATATATTTCATCATAAGGGATTTCTGCATAAGTCAGCACCATGGTCACAGCATCATCCCAAGGCTGTTTTCCTTTCGGCGTATAGACCGCGATTTTTGGAGCTGTCTCTAACTGAACAACTTCCATATTAACTTCTGGGTCAGCAATTTGTGATTTGATTTGTTGGATTTTTTGATCGGGTACCACTGCATAGGATACTCCTTTAATAATCAGTTCTTCTTCAATCAGTTGGTTATGTGGAAAAAGAAAGCTCCCGCCTCTGTAATTCAAAAGCCATTCCATTACCACTTTATTTTCAAGCACCCAAAAAGCTACGCCATATGCCTTTAAATGATTGACTTGCGTTTCATCCATTGGCACCAGAATCGTTGAAGCATTTGATTTAATAGGTGAAATCAAAGCGAGCAAAAGCAGTATTTTAGAAAGGAACTTCGTCATCTAAATTGTTTAGCAGATCGTCATCATCATTCATTTTACTACCTAAGGTAATGGTGTCAGTGCTACTTTCAAACTCTTTGTTAGGTGAAAAACCACTTCCATAATCCATAGAGTCAAAGGCATCCAGATTGTCAAATCGTGTTAGTTCTTTGACAAACTTCAACCGAATGGTGTCTAATGATCCATTTCTATGCTTAGCAACAATAATCTCGCCAACTCCGTCAGTAGGCATGCCGTTTTCATCTTCAGTTAATCCGTAATACTCCGGACGGTAAATGAAACAAACCATATCAGCATCCTGTTCAATCGCTCCGGATTCACGTAAATCTGATAACATTGGTCGTTTGTCACCACCACGTGTTTCAACAGAACGAGAAAGTTGCGATAATGCAATCATTGGAACATTTAATTCTTTTGCAATTTCTTTAATAGACCGCGAGATGGTTGAGATTTCTTGTTCACGATTCCCGCCTTTCATTCCAGCTGTCATCAGCTGCAAATAATCAATAATTACGCACTGAATGTCATGTTGCATCTTCATTCTTCGACACTTAGCTCTTAACTCAAATATGGATAGAGCAGGGGTGTCATCAATATAAATTGGCGCGTCAGCTAGTCCACTAATTTTACTGTGCAGTTTTTCCCAATCGGCTTCGTCCGTGAATCCTTTTCTAAATTTTTCAGAAGAGATACCGGTTTCCATGGCCATCATTCTTTTGACCAATTGAACATTTGACATCTCCAAAGAAAAAATTGCAACACCTTGACCGAACTGAACAGCAGTGTTTCTAGCCATTGACAATACAAAGGCTGTTTTACCCATTCCTGGACGTGCAGCCAATACAATCATGTCCGACTTTTGCCAGCCAGAGGTTAATCTATCTAAATCAGTAAATCCAGTTGGAATTCCAGAAACTCCATCTTTGTTTTTAGAGGCAGCTTCAATTTCTTCCGTTGCTTCTTTAACCAGGTCCTTTACGTTAGAGTAACCTTTTTTCAAATTTCCTTCAGCTATCTTGAAAAGTCCATCTTCGGCCTCATTTAAGACATTGAAAACATCTTTGGTTTCATCATAGGAGTTTTTAATAACTTCAGATGACACCTCAATTAAAGATCTTAAAATAAACTTTTCAGATATAATACGTGCGTGATATTCAACGTGAGCCGCTGAAGCTACTCTATTGGTTAAAGACGAGATATATCCAGGTCCTCCTACCAATTGAAGTTCACCGTTTTTTCTTAATTTTTCAGTAACTGAAAGAATGTCGATATTTTCTGAATTTCCGAATAATTCAAGAATTACTGCGAATATTTTTTGGTGTTCAACTTTATAAAAACTCTCAGCATGAAGGATGTCAATAGCGTCATTCACCGCACTTCTTTCAAGTAGCATAGCTCCTAGAACTGCTTCTTCTACTTCAACCGCTTGGGGAGGGAGTTTACCCATTTCTCCAATTGCTTGCACAGATTGCTTAATTAAAGATCGTTTAGGTGTATTGACTTTTTTCTCGTCCATCCTTACAAAGATAAGGTTTTAGTGTGCTAGCTCAAAGGAGAATAGGCTTTATATTTATTAACACCGAATTCATTAAAATAGTTGATAAGGGTGAAAGATAAAAACCTATTTAATCACTAGTTTAATACTTTCTTGAATGCCACCATTTACAATTTGAACAATGTATATTCCGGGTTCCAAAGATTGGCCGTCAAATTCCAGTTCTAAATCTCCTTTTGTAGTAAGTTGGTTAGGAGAGTAATTAATTCTTTGCCCAATAGAGTTATAGATAATGATTTGAGAAGTACTAATGT
>JAUHXX010000268.1 GCA_030426825.1 Bacteroidia bacterium
GAATTCTGAATGTGAATAAATGGCATTCGGATCTGCCTGAACCTCTGCATCAATAATCGTTTGTAATTGTTGGGCCCGGGTAAAATAATCGCCTGAAGTTAAATTTTCTTCAACCATTGTTCTGAGATGAGCCATATACATTTTACGATATCTCGGCACAGAAAATAAATAATGAATTAAGGGATAAGTGT
The DNA here is from genome assembly GCA_030426825.1 of Bacteroidia bacterium. Classification (GTDB taxonomy): domain Bacteria; phylum Bacteroidota; class Bacteroidia; order Flavobacteriales_D; family Crocinitomicaceae; genus Paracrocinitomix. The sequence goes on from JAUHXX010000268.1 coordinate 192, forward strand.
TGTCCGTTTCGCGTATATATGGATCCATATCTGTAAGATCTGTTACTCCACCGGGAGGTCCTCCACCTGAATTTACCATTTCAAATCCTCCAATTGACTCATTTAAATCCCATATAATAGGCATCATTCTGCCGTTATCATCTTTAATCAAATAGTAGTTTTGTCTAAACGGACCCGTGTAAGAATCTAAGTTCGACATTACATTATTGAAAGCCAGCATCCATAAAGCTCGATCCACATCTAAATAGGTTTCAATCGTGCTCGTATTATTTTCAATATAATTGGTTAAATCCACCAAATCTCCCCATCCATAATCAGATTTTAACTCATACAAACTATAATACAAAGAAGAGTCTGCTCCTAAATACATCAATGATGATCCGTTTCCGCCCATGACATTTTCAGGATTGCATTTTATTCTCGTGTTATCACGATCGCAATAGAATCGCTTTTCCATAAAGTCTCCGTTGATCGATTCTGAACTTGAAAACAAACCGTAATAATTACCATTAATAGAAACCTTTGCATAATTAGAAAGAGGCATATCCATATACTGTCTTCCAATTTCATAAGACAGTACTTCTCTTACAAAAGATGGGTCGTTTTTTCCGCTTGACAATTTGATGGTCTCGTATCCTTGATGATTTTGAAAACCATAAACCTCTGGTAGTTTAATTTTTAATGGATTCTTATCGTTATTCGCACTATAAGTTGAATTTCCTTTAAAAGCTACTCCAACACTATCATACATGATTCCATTGATTTCGCAAGTACCATACAACAGCTCATCCAAGTCATTGGCGTAATAAGTATCCATAGTCGCATCCCAATTGGCGTCTGTGAAAGTAATTTTTATATCAGTGATATTATTGATATCATAAAGATCTTGAGCTGTTGACGAAAAGGGCAACAATAATGACACAAGGAATAATTTCTTGTAAGCTTTGTTCATTTTTATAGACTTATTATTCATGAATTTAGCCTCTTTGACTTAATCTGTTAACAAAGGTTTAATTTTAAATTAAAAAAAATAAATCTTGATTAACGGTAAACCCAAAGGCCTTATTTATCGTTATCTTTGTAGGAAGAATTTAATATGAAGAAATTATCGTTACCAGTTGAGTTCCTAGATTTAATTGCAAAATTAGATGCTTTGAATTCTTTTGAGCCAACCGATCTTCTTAGAATTCTGAAAACATCTAATATTACTAAAGAGACGCTTTTGCCCTGGTCAACTTTTGATCATAATCCTAAAGAAGGATATGGACGAAGAGAGGTGTACAAAGGTGGAAAGTATGAAATCATGGTGATGTCGTGGTGCCCTGGTGATTATACTGCAGTGCATAACCACGGAATTGCAGAATGGGGTGCTGTAAAAGTATTTGGCAGATTAGAACACATCAATTTCAAACGAGAAGATAATTTTATTTCTACCATCTATAAAGAAAAGTTAGCTCCCAACGAAGTATTAGCTGTAAATCAAGCTTTGATTCATCAAATGGGAAATCCTTTTGACGAGAATTGTCTTTCATTACATGTTTACGGAACTTCAACAATTGCAGAGAATGTAACGGCTAATTCTCAAATATTTGAGATTGGTAAACACGAAATACAAGAAGTAAATGGTGGTGTTTTTTACGATTTGAAAAACAATGAAATTGCTAAAAGAACACCGGGTTTAAGGGCTGATAAAATCACAGAAATTCAGCATTACACGCATTTATTGAACTTGTATCACAAAGGAAACTACAGAGGATCACAGTATAATGCTGCTATCAATTACTTCCAAAATAGATCTTCAGAAGGACGATTAAATACTGAAGTTGAATTAGATACCAAGCAGATTCTATATTATATTGAATTAAAAAAGGCACAAAAGTTGTTACGACTACATAAAGAACCTACTCGAATCATTGATGCTATTTTAAATGAGATCAGTGATTTAGAGAAATACTCTTAGTCCATGAAATTTTTGTTCGCACTTAGTCTTTTAGCTCTTAGCTTCTCTTGCATTAAAGAAGATTCATCTTCATCTAATCAAACTTCAAATCAAAATCAACAGATCGTTTACCCCTCAGTTACCGCTGAAATGAAAACTAATTTTTCTGAAGACTGGGACAATTGGCGATTTTACATTGGTGATACCACAGCTCAGGTTATTACTTCATTTTCTGAAGATTGGGATAACTGGGATTTATCAGCAGCTGGAATTCAAGCCGACATTTTCACCAACTTTTCTAACGATTGGGATAATTGGAAATTATCAAATGGAGATTATGTGATTACCATGACTACATCTTTTTCTGAAGATTGGGACAATTGGGATATCAACGATAACGCAAATGGCTGGCATGCTGATGTCACCACTTCTTTTTCTGAAGATTGGGATAATTGGGACGTGAATGATAACGGTCATATTCTGGACATTCAAACCGCATTTTCTGAAGATTTTGACAACTGGGATGTCTATGGAGATTTCCCGAGCAGTTATCCATTAGAGTACCGCGTGGCGATTCTATTTGTGCCTGTAATTGTAAATGTCTTGATTATCCAAGGGATAATTCCTTAATCTCTAAAGAGCAACTTTAGACTTCAATAAACTTCCTCCCCACTCAACTACCGTAAAACCTTTACGTTTTTTGGCAAGCTTAGCTAAATCTTGTTGTGGAATTTCAATTGGACTTTGTAAAGGCTTATATACCATCATTACGCGAATTAAAGTCTCAGGTTGAGGGGTAATTTTTAACTGGGCCATTTCAGTATATTCATCACTCGAGAAATGTATCAAATTGTATGGATTTTGTTCCAGGATTGGCAACCAAAACACTATAAATTCATTGGCCTCTCTTCTATTCAAGCCAAGAATTTCTAAAGATGTTTCTAAGAATGCTGCTGTTTTTTCACCAGGAACGACAAATCCTTCTGACACTTGAAACTGCTCATGATTATTTCCTTCCCAATACAAGGCGTAATACTCTTTACCTTCCTTATCCAATAAGGTACCGTCAGGGCTTGCTTTTACCTGCCATCCCTTGTTGTATTTAGGATATGTATGCGTCAATTCTCCTTTTAAATCTAATTGAACGTCTACCAACATCTCTTTTTCAGGGTATAAATAGATAATCGGTTTTGCCAATCCGTCCATTTCTGAATAATCCAAAACGTAAACGGTGGTGTCCAGTTCGCCCATATTAAAGATTTCATGGAGTTCAAGCTCTGCCCAATCATTGTAGATCTTAACATCACCATTCAGCATACCATCTTTAAAATTGAGTTGATAATAAATGTTGTCCCCATCAATTCCTGAAGGTTCGAAATAAGCTTCTAGCACTCCCGTAAAAATTTCATTGTTGATTTTAAATAAATTCTCAAAAGAGGCTTTTTCCATGATCTTGTACATGTGATTGTCGCCTGGTTCTTTTTCTCTCAGTGTCGCCGAAATTCTATGTACAGTTTCGCCTGAGGAGTTTCTGATATATCCCGGATCATTGATGTATAATTTAGATTCGGCTTGATCAAAAGTCCAATCACAGCTGTATGGGTAAACAATTGACTCTACCCACAAGCCATTTTCGTATCGTTTTTGCATGTACATGGCGCCGTCTGGTTTATAAATTGACGCCATACCTTCTGGCTTTCCGTCTATGACATGAAATTCTGAAGCTACCATGGTTTTTTCTCTATCATAAAAGAAAATCACCTTCCCTGTATGTTCTGCAAATTTATCCCAGAGTGTAAAATTCATTTTATTAGTGTAGGACATTTCTGTGTAAGGCGTTCGTGACACCCCCGAATATGGAATTACATGCAATACCTCATAAGTTTCTGGCATTGGCTCTAAAGGCTCTCCTTCCCATTCTCCAGGCCTGAATACCCATAATTCATCATCAGGTCCATCAATAGCTGCTTCAGCTGTAAAGATTTCTCCATCTTCTTGTACTAACAATGAATCTTCAAGTTCCATGATGTTGTCAGGAACACCACTGTTGTCTTCGTTCACTTCTTCTGTGGATTCTGGATCACCAGCACAAGAGAAAAGACAAATAGAAAAAAGGGAAACAATAAAGTATTTCATAGGGCTGAATTTGTTTGACTCTTAAAGATATAAAAAAGCTGGAATCTGTTTTGAAGCAAAATCCTCTCTTTAATCCTTCCCGATAAATCGGGATAGGCTCTCCATGCTCCTTAGCCGAAGCTTCGGCGCAAGCGAAAGGGGGAATAAAAAAAGCCAGAACTTTCGTTCTGGCTTTTGTATTTGACGCTTCATAACGGAAGAAAGATTGATTAACTCATCAAAAGCAATTAATTCTAAAAATCGAGAAATAGTTCATCCTAACGAAAAGTTTCACAATTTAATTTGAACGGAAATCTTCATTTCCCTACACATCTTGCAAAATATCATAATGTTGGAAATAACTTTTTAAAACTTCATGCATATTGAAAAATTCTGTAGTGTTACCTCTCTTAATAAACTCTTGATAATTCACTTGCGCTTGACTGTGAATTTCCAATTTAAACTGTAACGTCATAAGGGTCTCAGAGCATGAAAACACTTTTAATACTTTTTGATATAAAATCCCCTCTTGATTGTATGGATCCAACTGTCGATTATTGGAAGAATTTAACAAAACGGGGTAATTACTCAACAGGTATCGGTGAATCTTTTCCGAGTAGTAATTTGGTATATCTTGAGAACTTAATGATTGAAAATAGATTCTAATTAATTGAAATAAATCATAGATTTTACTTCTAACTAATTCTAAAATAATTAAGTAGGTAAGGTCAACTTTTTTATCAAACAATTGATAACTAAAAACAAATCCATTGACAAACCTCTTCACTTCGCGGGGTGTTTTGAAGTATTTCTCCATTATCTCGGAAACTATTTCATTCTCCAAATAAACGTCAGCAGGAATTAAATTATTGAGCATTCTAAACATATAAGCGCGTATGTAACTAGAATTTATTTCAGGTAAATGCAGAGGAACTTGAATTATTTTCTCAATAAATGCTTTACCATCATCAATTAATCCTGAAACGTACTTTTCTTTTATAGATTTCGCCAC
>JAUHXX010000269.1 GCA_030426825.1 Bacteroidia bacterium
TTGATTGATTCTGCAACTTCATTCTTCACCCAAGCCTCAATCTCTTCAATCTTTTTTGGCGTTAGCCATTTATTTTCTTTGATCACTTTTAAGCAATGCTCAATTGGATCTTTCTCTTGCCACTCCGCAACCTCTTCTTTTGTTCTATATTTTTGAGGATCCGACATTGAATGTCCTTTATATCGGTAAGTTCTAATATCTAAAAGTGTAGGTCCGTTTCCTTTTCTTGCTCTGTCAGCAGCCTCTTCAATAGCTTCATGCACTGCCTCAGGAGACATTCCATCAACAACAAATGAAGGCATTTCATACGAAGCACCAATTTTAGACATGTCAGTCACATTTGTAGTTCTTTCTACAGATGTTCCCATAGCGTAATTATTATTTTCGATAATAAATACCACTGGAAGTTTCCAGTTCATTGCCATGTTGAAAGTTTCATGCAATGCCCCTTGTCTTGCAGCACCATCTCCAAAAGAACAGAATGTAACATTCTTCGTTCCATTATACTGCTCGGCAAAAGCAATTCCCGCTCCCATTGGGATTTGAGCACCAACAATTCCATGTCCACCTAAAAAACCTTTTTCAACATCAAAAAAGTGCATTGAACCACCTTTTCCTTTTGAACATCCGGTTACTTTTCCGTAAAGTTCGGCAGCTAGAATTCTAGGATCGGTGCCTAATGCAATTGGATGTCCGTGATCTCTATATGCCGTAATGTGTTTATCTCCTTTTTGACAAGCAGATACTGTTCCAACAGCTACCGCTTCTTGCCCTATATAGACATGAAGGAATCCACCAAATTTTTGTTGTATGTACAATTGAGAAATTTTCTCTTCAAATTTTCTGATTAACAACATGTCGGTGTACCACTTAATATAGGTCTCTTTTGAGAACTTTGTAGCTTTTGTCTGACGTGTTGCCTTCGTTGCTTTTGAGGACTTTTTACTAGCGGTTTTCGTGGCCATAGTTTACTGGTCTAAAATTCAATGGACAAATATAATTGATATTTCGGAAAAATAAGCGCAGATTCTGATACTCATTGACGACTTAAATTTTTCTTATCTTGTACTTTTAGATAAATCCTTGAAAACTTGATTTTTAAACTATACTGAAATGATGATGACAAAGATCTGTTTGGAGAAACAGAAATCCTGTTACAATTATCCACTTTTCCGTTATAGTTGAGATGTGACATCATGAATAATCGTTTTAAATTCAAATACCTTTTACTCTTGCTTATTGGCCTTAGTTGGTCCAATATTGGAAGTTCACAGGTAATTTCTTTGGTGAATTTTGATTTAATTAAAGATCAAATAATGAATGCCAATTCACCTTATTTCTATCCAGCTCTGGTGGCAAGATTGAAAAAAAGAGATACAACGCTGAATCACATTGATTATCATCATCTTTATTATGGGAGTGTGTTTTTAAGAAACTACCAACCTTATGGTGTCAGTAATTTAAAGAAAGAATTTTTAGACGCCTATCATGAAAACGATTACAAAAAATCAGTTGAATTAGGTCCTACCGTATTAAAAGAAAATCCAGTGGATCTTGAGGTGCTGTTAAAAATGTCAATTAGCCATCTCGAATTGGGGAATGCAGATGAAAAACGAGCTTATGCCATACAATATTTTTCGTTCTTAGATGTGATTTATCGGAGTGGTACCGGTCAAAACACGAATTCGGCTTACGTAGTAATTTCTGTAGATCACGAATATTTCATTTTGTCAGATTTATCACTAACCGCGGTAGCTCAGTATTTAGAAAATGATTGTGATGTTTTGAAGATAAAAAGGCAGAATCAGCCTAAAATTAAAGGTAAAAAGAAAATAAAAGAACTGTATTTTAATGTGAAGCAGCCTTTGATGAGTTTGTCTAAAACATACAAAGATGCTGACCTTCCGGAACCTGATGATGAGTAATTACAAAACCTCCCCATCAAAATAAAGAGGCAATAAATCAGCACATTTTTCAAACACAATATAAGTGCCACTCTTTGAAATCAATATAACCTCAATTGGTTGCGCTTGCCTTTTTTCTACTTCCAACAACGTTTGCCGGCAAACCCCACAAGGAGGAACAGGTTCAGACAAATCTTTATCCACATAAATGGCAATTTTCTGAATTTTATTCTTTGGGTAATTCGAAACAGTATGCGATAGCAACGTCCTTTCGGCGCAAATAGATACAGGATAAGAGGCATTTTCTACATTGGTTCCTTTTACAATTTTTCCATTATCCAGCATTAAGCCAGCACTGACATGAAAATTTGAATAGGGAGCATAGGCATTACTTGCAAATTCTATGGTTTCACGAATCAATGATTGCGTGGAGTCATCAAAGGCTTCAATTGAATTACCTTCTTTATACTTAACCTGAATGAGTTTGTCTTCCATGAGCTGTTTACAGTAGTATCCTTTTTGGTAAAGATAACGTATTAAACTATTTAACCAATTGTATGTCTAATAGTGAATTAAAGGCGCTAGTGCTATTGGACAAATTTATATACTTTTGATAAATGAATTTTACGCGATTTCAAGAAAAAGATATCCTGAAGGATTTTGAACCAATTACCTTGGATCAAATGAATGAAGTTGCGTTAATGAACAGGACTGACACAAAATTTGTGCTCAGTAGAAAAATGTTCAATGAAATTCTTCCAACGTTAAAAGATGATTACAGATCCTTAGAAATTCAAGGAACAAGAATGAGTAGTTATTCAACTCAGTACTTTGATACCGATAAATTTGGGTATTATTTAGATCATCACAATCAAAGAAGTTTGAGATTTAAAGTACGGATTAGAAAATACGTAGAATCAAACTTGTATTTTTTAGAAGTCAAACGAAAATTCAAGGGGAGAACAGATAAAAAAAGAATTAAAGTGTTGGATTTTGAACCTGTATTAACAGCTGGTTCAAAAGAATATATTGAAGCCGTAATCGGTAAAGAAGTGAATTTAGAATCTAAATTGTGGAATTCTTTTGATCGCATCACTTTAGTGAATAAAAAAGAGAAAGAAAGATTAACTTTAGACATGAATTTGTCGTTTAAGTCGGGAGATATAGAGGGAGATTACGAACATATTGTAATCGCTGAATTGAAGCAAGAAGATGTGAACAGAAACAGCTTGTTTTTTCAATTAATGAAAAAGAATTTGGTAAGACCGAACGGATTTAGCAAATACTGTGTGGGAGCCGTAACCTTAAACCCCGATTTGAAGTTTAATAACTTTAAGTCAAAATTACTTTTAATAGATAAACTTAAATAGAATGTTAGAACAAGACGCAGTGTACCAGTTTATGGGCATTCCATTAATGGATGATGATTTTTTTAAATTGATTTATCGATTTGCGATAAACTTCATCTTCTTGACGATTTTGATAAGATTTATCTATTATCGAAAAACGCAACGTAAAGATTATCTCTTTACTTACTATATGATTTCGACCATTTCATTCATGATCTGTTTCGCCTTGAAAAAGTTGGAGATAGACATGGGAATGGGACTCGGGTTATTCGCAATATTTGGAATTATTCGATATCGAACAGGAACAGTACGAATCAAAGAGATGACTTATCTTTTTGTAGCTATTGGATTGGCTGTAGTCAACGCTTTAGCAGGAAAACAAATCAGTCTTGCTGAATTGTTATTCGTCAATGCAGGAACTGTAGGTTTTATTTATATGCTCGAGTACGTGATTTTACAGAGTCATGAAATGAGTAAAACCATAACTTACGAGAAAATCGATCTCATAAAGCCAGAAAACAGAGATAAACTATTGGCAGATCTAGAAGAAAGAACTGGGCTGAAAATTTCGAAAATCCTAATCGGAAAGATCGATTTTTTAAGAGATACAGCTCAAGTCAAAATCTTCTATCATTCTGAAAATATGGAAGAGTACTTCCCTGAGGATTAGAGTACCGTTATTTTCTTAAAGCTATTTCCGACCTGAATCAGGTAAAATCCAGATTCAAGATGCAATGTGTGTTTCGAACTGATCATGCCTTGCTCTAGTAATTGCCCACTTAAATTGTAGATGTTTATCTCTGCAGGTTGAGAACTAATAATGTTTACTTCACCATTAATTGAAGGATTCGGAAATATTTCAAAGTCAATTTCTTGATGTGTAATGGATGCCGGTGCCACATTAACGGTGATTGTAGTGTCATGTGTGCTTCCGCAGTAGTTAGCAGTCAAAGTAACATCATAAGTACCGAAATTACCGAAATCATTGATTGGATTTTCGTCAGTAGAATTCGCTCCATTGTCGAAATCCCAATACCAATCAAATGAGTGCTGGCTAAGGTTATTAAAATTGACGGATGTGCCATTAGTTGTATAACTAAAGTCAGCAATGGGCTGTGTAAAATCCAATTGCAAAGAATCAACATCATTCAAAATATGGTGTGCGACCCCTTGCAAATAAGTGGCCTCAGCACCAGAAATTGACCCTGGTACAAAAGTGTTCCCAACAGATGAGATTTTGAAAATGATTTCGTAAAAAACACAAGCTCCTAAATAAGTGCCGTACACAGACGGGTGACTGCCATCAGCGCTATATAATTGAGTATGGGTAATGGGAGAGGAGCCATCATCCTGAATGTGATTAAAACCAACTCCAATTGGTGCCATTAAGGTTGAATTCATGTCAGACATAGTTGTGTATGCATTGAGTAATCTCTCATTCATCTTGTCAAAGGTGTTGATCGAATCCCATTGTGAATCCCCATCTCTTCTTCCCCATGTGTTGAAAAAAACGGGCATTGCGCAGGGATTTGCAGATCTAATAGAATCACAAAGTATTTCTGCATATGGAAAAACATCTGCTGTTACTTGTGACCATGGAAAAGATGGTAATTGACTTTGTTCTTGAAGTACTACGAAGTCCCAGCTTATGTTGGTGATATCAAACAATGTGCTGGTGCTGGTCGAGTGTCCTTCGAGCGTAAATCCTCCAGGTGTGTTTTGATCTTTAATCAATGTATGTCCGTCAGCATTTGCTAAGCTTGAAATCATTCCTGGCATATCATTCGAATAGGTGTAACTATTACCAATGAATAAAGCGCTTCGAGTAAGTTGTGCAGTTGAAAATTGACTAAATGATAGGCAGATAAGTAGGCTGTAAATGATTTTCATTATAAGGTTGGCATCTTTTTTAGAAAATATAAAAATATAAAACTTTTTAAATTTCAACTAAAAGAGACGACTATAAAGAGCTAT
>JAUHXX010000270.1 GCA_030426825.1 Bacteroidia bacterium
GTTGGTAGATCTGTGAGTATTGTGATATTGTTAATGTAAGATCTAGGTTATACATTAAGAATACCAAATATTTAAACATTGAGGAGAAACATCTTTGTTCGATATACAAGGTAACTTACTTTATTTAGAGACTTTTAGCACTACGTCAAATCAAAATCGTATTAATCTGAATAATCAATAAAGATGATCTTATCCAATACAAATGATTACGAACGTTGATGAATTCCAATCAGAATTATTAAAATTCGGCAACAAAAAAAGGCCTTGAAAAATTCAAGGCCTTTAATGTTATGATAAAAGAAATTGAGATTACTCTCCTTTTCCTTCCATTTCAGATTTCAAAGCAGATAACGCATCCAAATCACCTAATGTAGATTTTTCGTTTGAGCTATTTACTTGAGCTACGGCTTTTGAACCACCACCTGATGATTTCTTACCACCGCTTGATTTTGTCATTGGTTTATCTTCACCTTCTTCGAAAGTTCTAGTGTGAGAAACAACAATTTTCTTCGCGTCTTTGTTAAACTCGATTACTTTGAAGTTTAATTTCTCTTCAACAACAGCATCAGATCCGTCTTCTTTTCTCATGTGTTTCTTAGGGCAAATTGCCTCTACACCGTGAGGTAACGAAACGACAGCAGCTTTATCTTTTTTGTCTTCGATAATTGTTCCTTCGTGAACAGATCCTTCAGAGAATGCAGCTTCAAACTCATCCCATGGATTTGACTCCAATTGTTTGTGTCCTAAAGCAATTCTTCTGTTATCTCTATCTAATTCAAGAACTACAACTTCCATCTCATCTCCTACTTTACAGAATTCAGATGGATGCTTGATTTTCTTTTGCCAAGAAAGATCAGAAATGTGAATCAATCCGTCAACACCTTCTTCTAACTCAACGAAAACACCAAAGTTTGTAAAGTTTCTTACAATAGCTTTGTGTTTAGAGTCAACAGGATATTTTTGATCGATATCAGCCCATGGATCTGGCATTAATTGCTTGATACCAAGAGACATTTTTCTTTCTTCTCTATCTAGCGTTAAGATAACAGCTTCAACTTCATCACCTACTGTCATGAAATCTTGAGCTGATCTTAAGTGTTGAGACCAAGACATTTCTGAAACGTGGATTAATCCTTCAACACCTGGAGCAATCTCGATAAACGCACCGTAATCAGCAATTACAACAACTTTACCTTTTAATTTATCTCCAACGTTCAATTTATCATCCAACGCATCCCAAGGATGAGACTGCAATTGTTTTAAACCTAATGCAATTCTCTTCTTGTTATCATCAAAGTCTAAGATTACAACATTGATCTTCTCGTCCAATGTAACGATCTCTTCTGGGTGATTAACTCTACCCCAAGAAAGGTCAGTAATATGGATAAGACCATCAACACCTCCAAGGTCAATGAATACACCGTAAGAAGTAATATTCTTAACAGTTCCTTCAAGAACTTGTCCCTTTTCAAGACCACCGATAATTTGTTTCTTTTGCTCTTCAAGTTCAGCTTCAATAAGCGCTTTATGAGAAACAACAACATTTCTAAATTCGTGGTTGATTTTTACAACTTTGAATTCCATGTTTTTTCCAACAAACTGATCGTAATCTCTAATTGGTTTCACGTCAATTTGAGAACCTGGTAAGAATGCTTCAATTCCAAAAACATCTACAATCAAACCACCTTTAGTTCTACATTTAACAAAACCTGTAATTACCTCACCAGTTTTAAGCACATCATTTACTCGTTGCCAAGCTCTGTGTGTTCTTGCTGTTCTGTGAGATAATACCAATTGTCCGTATTTATCTTCTAATTGCTCAACAAACACTTCAACAGTATCTCCAACTTTTAAGTCAGGATTGTATCTGAATTCGTTAATAGCAATTACACCTTCTGATTTGTAGTTAACATTAACTACAACTTCTTTTTGAGTTAGAGCAATAACTTTTCCGTCAATCACTTCTTTCTCTTCAATAGAAGTTAAAGATGAATCGTATACTTCATTTAATTTTGCAACTTCTGCTTCTGTGTGACCTTCGTTTTCGTATGCATACCAATCGAATTCTTCTTTTGGAGCAACTTCAACTTCTTTTTTTACTTCTTTTTTCTCCGCTTTCGCAGGAGTTTCAGTTACTTCAGCTGCAGTTTCAACAACTTCATCCTCTACCTTAGCTTCTTCAGCTTTTTTCGTAGTCTTCTTAGCTGCAGGTTTCTTTGCAGTTGTTTTAGATGCAGTTTTTGTTGTTGATTTCTTAGCTGCAGGTTTCTTTGCAGTTGTTTTAGATTCAGCTTTTTCAGCTGTTTTTTTAGCAGCAGGTTTCTTAGCTGGTGCCTTTTTTGCAGCTTTTTCAGCAGCTGCCTCTTTTTTTTCGTCTGCCATGATTCGGCTTAACTTTGTATCTCGCATTCCAGTGTTTACGAGAGTGTTTAATATTTTCGATCCTGGAAAAACCGACCCTTCCATTCGGAATGGGACGGCAAAGATAGGGTTTCCTTCACTTACAAACAAATTTCAACGGAAAATTTCAAATTTATTTTCTTGAAGACGAAACTGAGTACAAGTCTTTATCAATCAAGTGCTCAGGTCAAAATTACTGACCACAAAATTTAATCGTAATTTTTTGATTAATTTTACGTCTCAATTTTAGAATAAAAATCAAATAATGAAAGACGTATATATCATATCTGCAGTTCGAACTCCAATTGGAAGTTTTGGTGGCTGTTTATCAACGGTTTCAGCCACACAATTAGGTGCTGCAGCTATTCAAGGGGCATTGTCAAAATCAGGTTTAACCGCTGATTTAGTGAATGAAGTTTTTATGGGAAATGTATTGCAAGCTGGATTGGGTCAAGCTCCCGCTAGACAAGCTGCAATGTTTGCCGGAATTTCAAACACAGTTCCTTGTACAACAATCAATAAGGTTTGTGCCTCAGGAATGAAATCAATTGCTTTAGGTGCTCAAACTATTCTTGCTGGTGACAATGATATTGTCGTAGTTGGTGGGATGGAAAACATGTCAGCGGTGCCGCATTATTATAACGCAAGAAATGCAACGAAATTAGGTGATGTTAAAATGAAAGACGGAATGGTCTTAGATGGTTTAACAGATGTTTACAACAGAGTACACATGGGAGTTTGCGCTGAAAAGTGCGCTTCAGAAAAAGGATTCTCTCGAGAAGAGCAAGATGCTTTTGCAATTGAATCATACAACAGAGCTGCAGCTGCATGGGCTGCTGGAAAATTCAATGATGAAATCGTTCCAGTTGAAGTTCCACAAAGAAAAGGAGATCCAATTGTTGTCTCTGAAGATGAAGAATACAAAAACGTAAAAATGGAAAAAATTCCACAGTTGCGTCCAGTATTTGATAAAGAAGGAACTGTAACTGCGGCCAATGCTTCGACCTTAAATGACGGGGCATCTGCATTAATACTCGCTTCAGCAGAAGCAGTTGAAAAGCATGGATTAAAGCCAATTGCCAAAATCATTGGTTACGGTGATGCTGCACAAGCACCTGAATGGTTTACAACTGCACCTGCGAAAGCAGTGCCTGTAGCATTAGCTAAAGCAGGTAAATCTATCTCAGACATAGACTACTGGGAGTTAAATCAGGCCTTTTCAGTTGTTGGACTTGCGAACACCAAAGAATTAGGACTGGACCCTTCGAAAGTTGATGTTAATGGTGGAGCGGTTTCTTTAGGACACCCTCTTGGAAATTCTGGATCAAGAATTATTGTAACATTGATTAATGTCTTAAAACAAAATGGTGGTAAACTTGGTGCGGCTGGAATTTGTAACGGAGGCGGTGGAGCTTCTGCCATGGTGATAGAAAATTTATAATATCACTCTATTCTAAATTTAAACCTGCCAACGCAAAGTTGGCAGGTTTTTTTTATCCATTTTTTTTCCTAAACCCAACCTAATCAGATAATAATACGTTAATTTTGTACCAAATAAAATCAAAATCCATGTTGAAGAAACTTTTTTCATTGGCTATTATTATTTCGGCTTTTACAAGCTTTAGTCAAAGCCCTCCTACTATTTATTCTTATACTGTTGATACACTTTGTCAATATGATGACAGCGTAAGATTCATCACCATTACAATCGAAGATGTGGACGGAGATAGTTCATATATTGATGTCATTACACCAAATGATGCGATAATGGATGGACAAGCACCTTTTACTGTTATTGACCCTCCTTACTCACCAGGAGCCACACTGAGAACATTTGAAGTTTATGGTTCAACTGGTTTCGGATTACCAAACGATCTAAACTTGGCGAGTGTCAATTTTGAAATTGTCAGTGGCCCTGATAATCCTGATTTTGACATTAACGACATTCCTGTTTATGGAGACATTACAATTTCTATAGACCTTAGCCCATTAAACGGAATGTGTAATACAGACAACCCGGTGGATTTATCAACTATGGTTACTCCAAGTGGCGGTACATTTACTTGGGGCTTTAGCTCTAACCATACCACTCAAGATATCGCGGATTTAAATTCGATTTACTTGGATCAAGGGGATGGTATTTATTACGATTATTACAATGCTTCTGGTTGTCCAGGATTTGGTGGTGATATCGTCACAATTTACGGTGCACCTACTGTTTCTGTAACACCAACCTCTTCAACATGTGGTAATTCGGATGGATCAGCATCTGCAACAATTATGACCAATGCGCCACCAAATAATGTGGTTTGGACAAATGGATTTTCTGAAGTAGTTGGAGCTGGAGTACCCTCAGTTGCTACAGGACTGGCAGCAGGAAACTATACAGTGAATGTGACAGATGCTAACGGATGTACCGCACAACAATTAGCTTCTATTACTGATGGAGACCTAATCGTCACTGAAACATTAACTCATCCAACGTGTTTGGGCGATACAGACGGAAGTATTTCTTTAAATATTTCAACTTCTGTATCCACAATTCGCGAGGGTGCATTTGTTGACAACCTGCTCACCACGGTAACTATTCCCAACCCAAGTACTTTTGTTGAAGACGGGGCTTTTGATCCAGCAGTTATCTTTAACTAGCAGTCCCCTACACTTAGTGGCTAAGAAGTATTGGAAGGTTTCTAAAATAGATCTGTCCTCTCCTCTCGCCAAAAGGGCCTCTCCGTTCCGGTTGAAGGCCCGTTACTCCATTTTTTTTTAAAACAATTATGTAACAATCTCTTCTATGCAAAAGATTTCAAATCACTATAGC
>JAUHXX010000271.1 GCA_030426825.1 Bacteroidia bacterium
ATACTTTTCTTGATTTTAAGTTTTCAGGTACATCCCCTTCCACAATTCGGTGAGCGATTCCTTCAGCAATGGCTGTTTTACCAACGCCTGGTTCTCCAATTAAAATCGGATTATTTTTCGTTCTTCGTGTTAAGATTTGAAGTACTCGTCTAATTTCTTCATCTCGCCCTATTACCGGATCAAGTTTTCCGTTCTGAGCCATCTCGTTGAGATTATTAGCATATTTAGATAATGCTTGATACGTCTCTTCTTGCCCTTGAGATTGAACGTTTTCTCCGTTTCTCAATTTCATAATTACATTTTTTAATGCCGTTTTATTAATTCCAAGGTCTGTTAGCATTTTAGAAACACTATCTCCAGCATCTAACAATGCTAAAAAGAGCATATCTGTAGAAAGATATTCATCTTTCATTTCATCCATTTGTTTAAAGGCTTTGGCTATTACCTTGTTGGCGCTTTGCCCCATATAGATTTGCCCTCCTGAAACTTTAGGATAGGAATTAATTATGCTACTTGTAGTTGTCGATACTTTTTGAAGGTCTAAATTAAATTCAGAGAAGATAAACGGCAATACCGCCTCATCCACTTCTATCATTGCTTTGAGTAGGTGACCTGTTTCAATAGCTTGATGCTCATTTCCTTGAGCTATCATTTGCGCTTGTTGAATAATTTCTTGCGTTTTGCTAGTTAATTTGTTAATGTTCATGTCAATCTAATTGTTTCTTAGATCTGCTCAAATTAAAGTCCAAAGTGAAAATAGTCGGTTTTAACTGTTAAAATGGCCGATTATTGAATTTCTAAATGACAGATTTTCTGTTTTTTATGAAAAGTGATGACGAAATTTCAGAATCGTTAATAAAAATTGATAAATCTCTATTGGAATGAGGATTATTAGCAATAAATTTGCCGAGTGTTTTTGAAACTGGGCAGATCAACTGCAAAAGTCTAAAACTAAAAATAGTCTTCAAGCAAGACAACAAACCGAACAAATGATAAACATTGTTTTATTTGGCCCTCCAGGTGCTGGAAAAGGGACTCAAGCTGAAAAACTAGTTGAAAAGTACAATTTGTATCATCTTTCTACGGGAGATGTATTTAGATATAATATTAAGAATGAGACCGAATTAGGAGTTTTGGCAAAAAGCTTCATGGATAAAGGTCAATTGGTACCGGATGACGTGACCATTAAATTATTGATTTCAGAAATTGAAAAACATCCTGAAGCGGAAGGCTTTATTTTTGACGGTTTTCCAAGAACTACGCCGCAAGCTGAAGCTTTAGACCGTATATTAACAGAGCGCGGAACTTCAATCAGTAAAATGCTAGCATTAGATGTTGAGCGTGAAGAATTAAAAGAACGTTTGAAGAATCGTGCGATATCTTCAGGTAGAGCTGATGATGCCAACCCAGAAATCATTGAAAATAGAATCAATGTTTACATGGAAGAAACATTTCCATTAAAAGAGTTTTATGCGGCCCAAGGCAAGTTTGTAAAAATTAATGGGCACGGAGAAATTGACGAAATTACAGAGCGTTTATTTGAATCTATAGATGCTATTTTAGCTTAATCATTAACTGACCAGTCGTCATGAGTAATTTTATCGATTACGTAAAAATACATTGTCGTTCTGGTAAAGGAGGACCCGGTTCGCAGTATATGCGCCGTGAAAAATACATTGCCAAAGGCGGTCCAGCTGGAGGTGATGGAGGTAGAGGTGGTCATGTCATTGTGAAAGGTAATGCACAATTGTGGACTTTACTTCCTTTGAAATATCGTAAACACATCAAAGCAACTCATGGAGATCCTGGAGGTAAAAACCAGATGCATGGTAAGGATGGTGAGGATGAAATAGTTGAAGTTCCAATTGGCACAATCATTAAGGATGAAGAAACAGGAGAGGTTTTGAGCGAAATATCAGAAGATGGTCAAGAGTTTATCGTCATGGAGGGCGGAAAAGGCGGAAAGGGAAACGTTCACTTTAAAAATTCAGTAAATCAAACTCCAAGATACGCTCAGCCCGGTATTCCAGAACAAGAAGGTTGGATAATTTTAGAGTTGAAAATATTGGCGGATGTGGGCCTTGTTGGATTTCCAAACGCAGGTAAGTCAACATTACTTTCAGTGGTATCAGCAGCTAAACCAGAAATAGCAAATTATCCATTTACCACTTTAACTCCAAATTTAGGGATTGTTGCCTACCGAGATTATCGTTCATTTGTGATGGCAGATATTCCTGGAATAATTGAAGGAGCTCATGAAGGAAAGGGACTAGGGTTAAGATTTTTAAGACATATTGAAAGAAATTCTGTTCTATTGTTTATGGTACCTGCGGATGCGGATGACATTAAAAAAGAGTACGAGATATTAGTCAATGAACTTCAACAGTATAATCCAGAATTATTGGATAAGCCGAGACTTTTAGCAATTTCTAAATCTGACATGTTGGATGCAGAGCTTCAATCAGAAATTGAAAAAGATTTACCCAAATTGCCTTATACTTTCATTTCTTCAGTTGCTCAAACTGGCTTGGTAGAGTTGAAAGATATGATCTGGAAAGAATTGAACTAGAATCCTTAAATTAAGAGTTTGATGAAACTCCTATTTCACATAATTATTTTAAGCACATTAATAGGATGCAAAGAGCATAACCGACAACCGGTTTTCGGAGGTGGATATGGTTTGGGCGAAATGGTGGATGGAAATAGAGAAGGAAAATGGAAGTTTTATCGGGCAGATGAAAGTTTAGAATCTGTAGGCTTTTATGAAAATGATACAGCCTACGGCGATTGGATTTTTTATTTTGAAGATGGAACGATAGAAGAAGAAAGCACTTGGGAGAATGGCGAGATCAATGGTCCCATTAAAAAGTACTATTCAAATGGCAAATTAGAATACAAAGGTCAGTTTATTGAAGATCGCAAATTTGGACTTTGGACCTATTATAATGAGGCAGAAATGAAGGTGGCAGAAGGAAGTTTTGATCGTGGATTTAAACAAGGAACTTGGCAGTTTTGGTTTGATAACGGTCAGATTCAGGCTATTAATAATTTTAGAGATTCAATTCCACACGGTGCTGTTCAAGAATGGTACGAAAACGGTCAAATGAAAACCTTGGGACAATATAAATATGGCCGATTAGATAGTTTATGGATGCACTATTATTCGAACGGAAAAGTCAAAGAAATTGTGAGTTACAAAGCAGGATTAAAAGATAGCTTGTCAACAACTTTTTACGATAATGGCCAAAAAAAGTATGAAGCGACTTATCTTTATGGTAAAGAAAATGGAATTGTAAGGTGGTGGTACCCTTCTGGAGCATTGCAAATTGAAGGAGTTTACGAGATGGGAGTAGAGAATGGAACCTTCACTTATTACTTTGATAATGGAAATATTGATGCGGTTTATCGCTATGAGCAAGGCAAATTAGTTGAAGGCGATCCGCAAAAGAACAAAATATCGATTTAAATGAAAATTAATAAAACATACGCGTCAAAAGAGAAAGCATTAGAGTTGTATCACTCTCCAATGATGGATTTAATGTATCAAGCAGCAACAGTGCATAGAGAGTACCATAACCCGAATGAAGTACAAATGGCTTCGTTGATATCTATAAAAACTGGTGGATGCCCGGAGGACTGTGGATATTGTCCGCAATCAGTGGTGCATAACACTGAATTAGAAGTTCAACCTATGATGGGTGTAAAAGAAGTGGTTGGATTAGCAAAAAACGCTAAAGCAAATGGTTCATCTCGTGTGTGTATGGGAGCTGCATGGAGAGAAGTGCGTGACAATCGTGATTTTGACAAAGTGGTTGAAATGGTGCAGGAAATTAACGGGATGGGAATGGAAGTTTGTGCCACTTTGGGTATGATGAATGAAAAGCAAGCAGAAAGACTTAAGAATGCAGGTCTGTATGCTTACAATCATAATTTAGATTCTTCGCAAGAGTTTTATAAGGATATTATTTCAACACGAGAATATCAAAATAGAATCGACACTATTGGAAATGCCCGAAAAGCTGGTATTTCAGTTTGTTCAGGAGGAATAATCGGAATGGGTGAATCTGCAGAAGATAGAATTGGCATGTTGATGACCTATGTTCATATGGAGCAGCCACCAGAATCTATTCCAATTAATGCGCTTGTTGCGGTAGAAGGAACAGCTTTAGAAGATCAACAACCGATTGAAATTTGGGAGATGATTAGAATGATTGCGACCTCAAGAATCCTTTTTCCAGAATCAATTATTAGATTATCAGCAGGTAGAACTCAAATGTCTCATGAATCACAGGCACTTTGCTTTTTCGCAGGGGCGTCTTCAATATTTGCTGGAGACAAATTGTTGACTACACCAAATCCAGAATTTAATGAGGATCAGGCTTTGTTCGATATCTTAGGATTAACGGCAAAAAAGCCTTTTCAAGATGGTGAACAGCCAGAAACAAAAGTGGATGAAAAAGTAGAGAAAGCAAAGCAAGTTAGAGCTGAAAAAGAAGCAAGAATCAAAGCTAAAGCCGAAGTGAAAAATGGATTTCAGCCCCGAAAGGTGACTGTTGAATAAATGAAATTCATTTGTTTTATATCGCTTTTTCAGTCTTTCGCATTGATTGCGCAGATAGAAATAGCGAAACTTTCTAAATACGATTTGCATGGTGCAGTTTCAAACCTGGAAGAAAAAATCTACTATCCTTCAGATGAACAATTGAAATTAGATGAAACCAATTCATTTGTTTTTGACGAAAGAGGTAGATTGCTAAACGATACATCAATATCAGTTAGCTATGGAAATTCTTCGGCTAAATACATGTTTAATGATGACTTGTTAATTCAAAGTGAGTTTACAGAAGAAGGAATAATCAACAGACAGTTTTACTATTTCAAAGATAGAAAACATGTTGCGACCTATTATTATAGAGAGTTTAGAGGTGATTTCACCTTAGATTTTAAAGACACCCTCGTTTATTTTGAAGATCATTTTAATATAAAATCTATTAACGCTTCGGGAGTTGAGTTCAATATCAAGGACATCTATAAAGATTCAATCGGTCGTGACACTTTACACATTGGATACCTTACCAATGGAGATAAAGAATATGAACGCAGATTCAGATATATTGAAGGAACTGATTTATTTGTGGATGAGACAACTATTAATGGCGAAGTTGTAGCGAAAACTGATTAT
>JAUHXX010000272.1 GCA_030426825.1 Bacteroidia bacterium
CAAAGTCATGTACAAATCTGGCCTCTCCTCAAAAATGAGTGAAGTGAAGTCGGTGATGTATTAGAAATTATATTAATTAGTATGAAAAAAGATAAATTTATCCTAGTTATTGGATTATTCATTTCGATCAATTTGTTTTCACAAGAAGTTCAGTTTGGTGATGATATAGATAACAGTTTTGTTGGATTCGAAAGTGATCTACATTTAACCGTTTCTGGGGAGTTTTATCTTGGAGCCATTGATAACGACCAAGGACAAGTAAAAGTCTTTAAAAAAGTGAATAATACATGGAATTCTCTTGATCCAGGATTCCTAATTCTTGATGATGATGCGTATAATGTTGGTATTGAATCTTCACTAGGAGGAGATTCATTATATATCGTTTATTCTAAAAGTGATGGGGTTTACACCGTGATTTATGACGGAACCACATTTAGCAGCCCTTTTCACTTTGCAGGTGTTGTTCCATCTAACAGTTTAGCAATTAATGGAATGAAAACTGTAGGTAATTCTAATAATGGTCTAGTGTATATTACAATTGTAATGGACAATGAGTACAAATTTCTTCAATTTGATCCATTAGTTGGTTTAACGGCACTTGATGATCCACTTCTTCATTCACATTTGTCTGGTGAAACTACCGATTTGGCTTTTAATTCTTCAAATGGCTATCTCTATTTTGCATATATTATTGACTCCAAACCGGCTATTATTCTGTATAATGGATCGAATTGGGTCCCATATAAAACGAATGTCTCTGGGCAGTCCTCAGCTTATTATACTGGAGTGAAATTGGATGTAAGTGAATCTGAAAATAGACTATACGTCTGTCTTTCTGTTCATTACAACGGTTTGTTTTATTACAGGATATGTTATATTAATTTAATAACGAATGGAATTGTAATTATTGAAGATCAGGTAGATACTGGGTTTAATAATTCTATTAATGGAGGATTCTACAATGATGCGTTTGGGGATGTAGTGGTAAGTTTAAAAGGGATTAACTCTGGCATTGAATATAGTATATTGTATTTTGACGGAACAAACTCCGGTGTTGCTCTTGATGTAGCAAATATGGATAAGTTCAGCGATATGCATCCAGATAGTGATGGTAATATTTATTGGGCCGTGGATGATGATTACCTTAAGGTTTTTAAATTAGAGAAATTTAACGCGGAAATTGAAAGCAATACCAATTTTAATTTCAATGTTTTTCCTAATCCAACCTCTGAGGTATTGAATATTACTTGGGATTATTATACTGGTGAAACTCCGTTATTGGTTTATAATTCTGAAGGTCGCTTGATAAAAGAAATTATTCTTCAAGGATACACGGGAAATTACTCTGTTGATATCAGTGATTTCCCTACAGGAACATACTTTATTCGTTATCAACAGGGCTTTAAAAAAATTGTTAAAATTTAAGGATGTTGTTCTAGCGTGCTGTGTTTATAATTTACATGGTCAATTTTTTAAGATGTTCATTCCCCAACATGGATAGCAATGGCAGCTCTGCGTGGCGAGACTATAATGGTTAGCCCGTTGTTTTTTCGTAGCATTGCGAAGTACACGCATCTCACCCAAAACAAATTCTCAATATATTTGTTGATACCTTATGCGCGTTGCATTCAGCCCCATATATCGATATCAGCATTTGCCCGAAAAGCACCGTTTTCCTATGGATAAGTATGATTTGTTGCCCAGGCAACTTTTGCACGAAGGTACTTTGACTGAATCCGATTTTTTTCATCCGGTGGCGCTCACTGAAGAGCAGATATTAAGAACACATACCAATGAATACTGGCAAAAACTGAAAACTGGTAAGCTCAGTGCTAAGGAGATCAGAACCATGGGGTTTCCCTATCATCCAACATTGATAGAAAGAGGTCGGCACATATCACAGGGCACTTTGGCTTGTTATGATTATGCTCTTGAGGATGGTGTGGCCTTGAACATTGCAGGAGGAACCCATCATGCCTATGCCGACAGAGGAGAGGGTTTTTGTTTGTTTAATGATTTCGCTATAGCGGCAAACGAATTACTTTTTGCTAATAAGGTTCAAAAAGTGATGATTGTAGATTTAGATGTGCATCAGGGCAATGGAACAGCAAAGATATTTGAAAATAGATCAGATGTGCTGACTTTCTCTATGCATGGCGAGAACAATTATCCGCTCAGAAAAGAACAATCAGATTGGGATATCGGTTTGCCAGATGGAATAGAGGATGAGGCCTATTTGAACTTGCTTAAAGAGCATTTACCTGCTGCCTTACAAATTGCAATCCCCTGATGTGGTGTTTTATTTAAGTGGGGTAGATATTCTAAGTTCAGACAAATTGGGCCGTTTGGGGGTGAGTAAAACTGGCTGCAAGCAACGGGATTCTTTTGTTTTTGAAAGTTGTAAAGAATTGTCAATTCCAGTTGTGGTTTCAATGGGTGGAGGCTATTCTCCTCATATTGCAGATATTATTGATGCCCATGCCAATACCTTTAGAGAAGCGAAGCGGATATTTGAATGATCCTTTGTATTTCTTTAAGACTTAATTAACGTCTCATCACCAAAAAATACCTATCTTGTCAGCCGCAAAATAATTTTGCTTAAAATAAATCGAGCACTTTCAGGTTTCTTTTAGAAAGTGGTAAAATAAATAACATACTTACTATGGCGTTAGAACATAAGAATTGGAATGAAATAAAAACGAACGACAGTTGGGCGATTTTTAAAATCATGTCTGAATTTGTTGAAGGATATGAAAAAATGGCTCAAATCGGACCATGCGTTTCAGTGTTTGGATCTGCAAGAACAAAAACAGATAACCCCTATTATCAGCAAGCAGTTGAATGCTCAAGATTATTGGTTGAATCAGGATATGGTGTAATTACCGGTGGAGGACCTGGAATTATGGAAGCAGGTAATAAGGGAGCTGATGAGGCTGAAGGAATTTCGGTAGGATTAAATATTGTTCTGCCTTTTGAGCAATCTTGTAATGACTGGGTGAATCATCCGGTAGATTTTGATTATTTCTTTGTTAGAAAGGTTCAGTTCGTCAAATACTCCCAAGGATTTATTACTTTTCCTGGTGGATTTGGGACCCTGGATGAGTTGTTTGAAGCAATCACCTTGATGCAGACCAAGAAAATTGAAAGAAGACCTGTTGTTTTGTTCGGTACTGCTTATTGGTCAGGATTGGTGAAATGGGTTGAAGAAACCATGTTGAATAAGGAAGGGAATATCTCTCCAGATGATATGGGGTATTTAATCATGACAGATGATCCCGCTGAAGCAGTGAAACACATCAATGATTTCTATGAATCAAATAAATTAAAACCTAACTTCTAGGATTTGATATATTCAAGATATTAAAGGCTCTTCAGAAATGAGGGGCCTTTTTTATGTTTGATTAGGCCTTGAAAAATTATTCTGATTGATTGTCTTGAATGGCAAAAGCGAATTTTACTCAATTACCAAATAATCAAGTGTTTCCAAATCCCAATCAATCACCATGCCTTCAGCAATTTGCTCGGCATTTTCTTTTCCGTAAAGGATTTCGCAGAGGTACAATGCCGCTTCAAAAGACTTTGCACCGCCGGCTGATGTGATGTATTTGCCGTCATGCACAAATAAAACTGAGTCATGAATAATTGGAGCAGCGTAGCGATTTTTCATCTCGGCGATATCTCCTGGAAAAGTGGTGCAGTGTTTTTGGTCTAAAAGTCCTGCTTCAGCCAACAAAAACGCCCCATCACAATGTGAGGTCATGTATTGCGTATACCCATCTGCTTCAATGATAAAGTTAATCAGGGCCTCATCTTCTAAATCTGAATCTAAATGATGCTCGGCACTTGGGATTACTAAAATATCTATGTTAGGGCTATAAGGATTTTGATAACTGAAATCAGGAGTTATGCTGATGCCTTCAAAGGTAGTGATCGGATCGGTTGATTTTGCTACGGTAAATAAATCCATGGGCGCTATCCCATCTCTAAAACGAGTGTGGTGAAAAATATCCCAAGGAGCTGTGAATTCAGTGTTGTAGGTGCCATCCATAATAAGGAAAGCAACATTTAAACCCGGACCGTCTTCAAATTCGTAATATTCTACCGGGGCAACGGATTCGGCATTTTCAGCTTTTTCATTTGACGAACAAGAAAAAATCCCTGTCAAAAGAAATAGCAAACTATAAGTTCTCATGATGGTTTACCAAGCAAACGATTCTCCAGCGTGCTGTGGTAGGGTAGATCTAAAAATTAATCCAGATGTTCTGCCGTTTGCACCAGTGCACAAGTGCTCTATTGAGTTCGCATCTAACGACATACCTGGTAATTCATAAATGATTCTTGAAGAAAATAAACCTCTTCCGCCATTCAAATTGGTAAATTCAGGTTGAACTTGAGCGATACCAGTTACCGGTTCGCCAACTGCTAAATATTGGGCAAACTCATAATGTGCTACAGATATTCTTAAATCAATACCGTCTACTTTTCGTTTAGCTACATTCGGATCTGGCTGAACTACAGAAGGTACCCAGTTATAGAAGTCTAGTCCTTGAAAATTTGCTGTTTGGGCACCTGGTGAGTTAGGTGATTGTTGTGTTTCTGATCCATTATCACGAGTGGCAGAAAAAGAAGCTTGCGACCCATCTAAATACTCTTCTGTCCAGCGCATGGTATATTTATAGTTATACGTGCTGGCGTTCGTGCCTTCAATTACTTCAAAATTCCATTTACCGTAATCGCTATCTTCATCCACTGTTTTAGGAGCGAAAGGAATAGTGTATCCAGGGAAAAATAACGAAGCAGATACTCTAAATTTAGGAATCAACTCTGTTCTACCTGTAACTTCATGTCCACCATTATTGATATCAATAAATAAATCATAAGTCATTGTTGAATCTAAATTGCTTTCATAAAATACATAGACTTTTTGCTCAGGCCCGTAAAAAATTCCATCTGAATCTTTGTTAGTGATAACTGTATCTCTTAAATTCCAAACTCTTCCCGTAGCTTCTCCTTCACTGTCATATTCAGATACAGTCCCAGCAACAGAAGCAAAATAATTAGAATCAGGATTTTGAGCGTAAACTAAGTTGTCTCCATCACCTAAGAATGCTTTTGTGACTTTAATGTAATGAACATCATCAGTGTTATCTAATAATCC
>JAUHXX010000007.1 GCA_030426825.1 Bacteroidia bacterium
ATAATATCCCTTATCATTAAAATACTTATGAATCGCGTAAGAAACTGCGTGTCTAATTCTGAAGACTGCGCCAAACAGATTGGTTCTGAATCTCAAATGTGCTTGTTCTCTTAACAATTCTAAAGAGTGCTTTTTAGGCTGCAAGATGGTTTTACTCACTTCGTCTGGGTCCGCATCTCCCAATATCTCAACCTTTGAAACTTCTATTTCAATTGCTTGCCCACTTCCTTGAGATGCAACAATTTTGCCTTCTAACGTAACTGCCGCTCCAGTTGTAATTCTTTTAATAATGCTTTCGTCCATGGCTTCGAAATCTACCACAGCTTGCACATTATTTATCGTTGAACCGTCATTTAATTGGATAAATCTATTTTGTCTAAAGGCTTTCACCCAGCCTTTAAGTAATACATCAGAACCAATAGGTTCATCAATTAAAAGTTGTTTAATTTCAGTTCTTTTCATCTTATCTGTAATCTATTCGATATTGGCCACAAATGTAGGATACTTCGGTTAAATTATGGCGTGTATGAGTGAATTTATTCCAAACTTGCTGAGTTTGGAACAACATGTTTTAAAATTAAGAAAAGGGTTGTAGGCAAATTTTTAAGAAAACAAGTCTAATCTTTCTTCATCATTCGGTTTAACAGAATAAATGCACCAATAGATAAGGCTGCATTTAATAAGCCAATCCACGGTTTTAGCATCAGAAAGTAACCGATAGTAAATAATCCACAAAAACTAGTAGTCAACCCAAGTACCCACATGATCAAAGAATTTGAGAATGACCCTATGGCATTTTTGTTAATGCCTTTCCCTTGCCAAAGACCTACAGGTTTGCAACGTTTGATAAATTCATCAATTTGGCTTTGAGAAGTGGGAGGGGTTAATAAGGTTACCGTTACCGAAACAATTATGCAAAATGCCGTTATTCCGAGCAATGCGAAGGTGTCGAAATGAGGAATATCCATGTATGATGCGAACAGAATAGGGTATAATATAGTTGCTAAAATCGCGGCCAGCATAGAGGATATTTCCGTCCAAGCATTTGCTCTCCACCAAAACCACCTGGTTAATTGGGCCACGCCTAATCCGGAAGCAGCATTGATAAAAAACACCCATGCACCAGCAATTGTATCCATTTGGCTGGCCACAATAACCGCCAAAAAGGTAATCACTACAACATTGATTCTTGAAAATTTCACCAATTGCTTTTGATTGGCATCTGGTTTTATAAATCTTCTATAGATATCATTAGTCATATAACTTGCACCCCAATTTAAATGGGTGTCAACCGTTGACATAAAGGCAGCCATGAGACTTGTGAAAGCTAATCCAACTAAACCTATAGGTAAAAGCATCCCCATTAAAACCGGGTATGCAGACTCTCGGTCACCACCTACAACTTCACCTTCAACTGGGAAAATAGCAGTTGGGTCGTCTAACGGGAATAATACCAGAGAAACTAAAGCTACCATGATCCAAGGCCAAGTTCGCAGAGCAATAAATGATATGGAAAATAAGAGCGACCCTTTACGCGCATCTTTTTCATCTTTGGCGGTATTGATTCTTTGAGCTATATAACCCGACCCGTCAGAATCATATCTTACCCACCACTGCACAAAAACATAAATGATAAAGATTTCAAATGGAATCAATGGATTGTCAAAAGACGGAATTATCTCTGTCATGTGCCCGGCCCTGACTTCTCCATAGAGGTCTGTCAAACTTGTTTGAAGCCCTTCAAGTCCACCTACAGCGTTTACGGCATAAACAGCAAAAATTATAGAAACAACAATGGCAATTACAAATTGAAATAAATCAGTTAATATCACACCTCTTATTCCGCCAATTGAACTGTAAATCATTACAATAAGAAGCAGAACAACAATAGTTAAGGTGGCATTCATATCCCCCTTGAACAGTAAGAAGTCAGGATAAATTGAAGCAATTTTTTGGAAAGTTGCGGAACCGAGAATTTGATCCCACTTAATAAATGGTCCGGCAATTTTAACAGCCGCAGTAATTACCCATCCGAGAATAAAAACGTTGATAATTATCCCGTAAAAAAAAGCTTTAAACCCTCTTAAAAAAGCAGCTTCTTTGCCAGAGTATCGGAGTTCAATGAATTCAACATCAGTGAGTACTTGACTGGAGCGCCAGCGTCTTGCAAAAAATATGGTGATCGTAATATAAGTAGCTGCCCAACTCCACCAAAACCAATTTCCTACGATTCCGTTATTCGCCGTTATTCCAGTGATTGCCAGTGGTGTGTCAGCTGCAAAAGTCGTTGCAATAATTGAAATCCCTAACCACCACCAAGGTAAAGATCGGTCTGCAACAAAGTATGAATCAACACCTGAACTGGCTTTTTTAGAGACAATAATTCCAATTACGAAAACCGCAGCAAGGTAAATAAGAAATATGCACCAGTCAATTGACGTCATTTGATTGCTTTTGTCAAAAATAGCCCTAAAAAACAACCCGAATTAGTGACCATCAAATATGTTATGAACAGTAAATTTTTATTTTAAAAGAGGACATTTGGCAATTGATAAGAGGTTTTCTGTACTTGGTCTAAACATTCAAATTTGTATGTCATAATTGTTATTTTTGTACAGCAGTAGCTTACTGAATCAATGGAGAAAGTCAAATTCATAGTCGGAATAACCGGAGGAAGTGGTGTGGGTAAAACCACCCTAATTGATGGTTTGAATCGTGAGTTTGAAGGTCGGGTTACTACCTTTTCACTTGACAATTATTATAAGCCTAAAACAGAGCAAGATCTGGATGAAAATGGTGTGATAAATTTCGATTTACCATCAGCACTTGATCTGGATAAAATGAAAAAAGACTTTGACGCTTTAAGGTTGGGTAATTCAATTGAACAAAGCGTTTATCAATTCAACAATCCGGTTAATGGTAATCAAGTAAATCTATTAGAACCTAAGTCTTTATTGATAGTTGAAGGCTTGTTCGTAATGCATTACGACTTTATAAAACCGTTATTGGATTATTCAGTTTATCTATCTGTTGATGCTGATTTACAGTTAGAGAGAAGATTAAAAAGAGATGTTCAAGAGCGTAACTATAGCGAAGAAGATGTCCGATATCAATGGGAAAACCATGTGTTGCCTTGCTATGAAAGTTATGTGAGGCCCTATAAATTAGAGGCTGACTTGATTATTACTAACAACGAACGGTTTGACGAAAATATTCATATCTTAACCTCAGTTATTCACCAAAATTTAGATTAAGCATCTGTCAAGGACTTGGCAAAGTTTTTGATGCTTAAAATCAAATGAAATCCACGTCTAAGAAGAGATTTATCTACGGATCGTTATTGGGCTTTCTGTTTTGGCTGTGTGGGTCATTGCTTTACCATTTTCAGCTGAATGCAGCAATTGATGAAAACGCAGTAAAAGACTTTGAAAATCGGTATCAAGAGAAAGCCGAACAGTTAAACGAAGATGTTCTTGTTTTTAAAAAGAAAGTTTTATCTGCGGATAAAGACCGAGATGTTTTTGAATTTGCAAAAGGACTTGCTGATCAAACAGGTTCAGATTATTTCATTTTCGCGAAGGATACCCTTGTTCTCTGGACCAATAATCGCATCTCTTTATCCAGTTATGATATTGATGCTGGTTCTAACGAAGGAATAGAGTTTTTAGATAATGGCTGGTATCACATGAGCCATATCCGTCATAAGGACTCTGTTTTTATTGGCGCGTTCAAAGTAAAAAATCAATTCAAGCATGAGAATGAAGATCTGGTCAATGTTTTTGACACAGACCTGATGGTTGAGTACCCGGCTGAATTGACTTTTGGAAATGATGGATATCCCGTACATGATTCATATGGAGAACATGTTTTTTCTGTAGTTCCAAAAGAAAACACTGCGCAAAATCAGTATCTAGAAATGGTGATTTTCTTTTGCTATTTGCTCGCCTTTATTATTATCCTGCAATTATTGATTACGGCCATTCAGAAGTTGCTGATTAAACGACCAATATTATTAATTGTAGTACCGTTGAGCATAGTTTTTCTTAGGTTTTTGTGGTTGTACTATAACATGCAGGGATATCTTTCCGATTTCGAATTGTTCAACCCTGAATTATTTGCATCCTCTCAATTTGTTCCCAGCCTTGGAGATTTGATCATAAATGTGACGATTTTTTACTTTTTAGTGCAATTTTTGCTAAAAAGGACACGAAATTGGTTCAAAGAAGGCAATAAAAAGCTAAAACTAGTGGTTTTTGTTGTTCCGCTCTTTTTGGTGAGTTTTTATGCAGCGTTTAAAATTAATGACATCATTTATTCGCTTGTGTATGATTCAAAAATGTCTTTTGATTTAGAGCATCTTTTTGATTTCAGTGTTTATTCTTTTATCTCATTAACGATTATCGGGGCTAGTTTTTACGCCTATTTTAAGCTGCTACAGTACATAATTATTCAGCTTAAAAAGAATGATTTTGAGTGGAATCGCTTGTCATTTTTATGGGCATTGACTTCGGGAATTTATATTGCCATTGATCAATTTTATTTTGAGCATTCATTCTTAACTTCCTTGTGGCCAATTTTTCTTAGTGGATCATTACTTTGGTTTCAGTTTAAAGAAAAGGATTACAAGTTTATTCACGTCATTAGCATTGTTGCCTTTATTTCTTTTTATGCGGCTTATATACTTCAGGGATATTCAGATAGTAATGAACGCGATTTAAGAATTGCACAGGCCGAGTTGATTGCCAAGGACAAAGACATTTTGTCGGAATTTGATTATACAGATGTAGAACGCGAATTGCAGAAAACAAAGGCAATTCAAAAATATTTGGAAGATGATTTCGACATGGCAATATTCAGTGAAGAAATGGAATCCAAGTATTTCATAAAGCTGAAAGATGATTACGATCTCACTTTTTATTTGTTTGGTGGAGATAAAAAAAGGATAGTAGATTTTGGGAACTATGATGTTCAGGATTTCTCGCGATTTGAAGACATCATAGCATTAAGCGGTCAACGATCTTCAATCAATAAGAACATTTATTTCATACGAGATAATACTGATAAGCTCACTTATATCGCCAAATATCTGGTTATTGAAAATGACTCTACCATAGGTTATCTATTCACTGAGTTGAGATCTAAAAAGTTTCCTGAGGATATTGGCTTACCTTCTTTACTTTTAGAGGAAGGCGCAAATACGGTTTATCGTCTCAAGAACTATTCAATTGCTAAATATGTTGATGAACAATTGGTGACGCACAACGGAGATTATGCTTACCCTACTATTGGGACTGAATGGGATCAAGTAAACACTTTTGTTACCGTAGATGAGTACAGTCATTATGTGTATCAGGAGGATGAAGGGTACAAAACAATCATCTCAAAAAAGCTAAAATCAAGTCTCTCTCTCTTTACTTCCTTCTCTTATTTGCTGATTATTTTTGGAGTCTTGCTACTAATTCCACTGGGTTTTCAACAGCTCGAAACCGGGATATCCTTCAAGAATATAAAATTGAACGTCAAAATTCAAACGGTACTCATTGGTCTTATCTTGGTTACATTGGTGGCATTTGCGGTGGGTGCGGGAACTTTTGTAAAGGATCAATATATTGAAAGCAATCAAGGGTTTATTAAAGAAAAACTCGGTTCGGTTAGAACAGAATTAGAATCTAAACTAAAGAAGGATCCAGAATTGAGAGAAGATGTAGCTGGGGCAGACTACCTAGAGTATTTGCTTAAAAAGTTTTCGAAGGTATTTGTTACGGATATAAATCTATTCAACACCAAAGGAAACTTGTTAGCGAGTTCTCAACCAAAAATCTACTCTAAAGGATTAATATCTCGAAAAATGAATGCTGACGCCTACCATGAAGTGCATTTGAAAAAGAGAAGTGAGTTCGTTCATGAAGAGCAAATTGGGCGATTAAATTATCTTTCAGCCTACACACCTTTTTTCAATCAAAAGGGAGAATTCTTGGCTTATTTAAATGTGCAATACATTTCAAGACAAGATGAATTTGAAAATCAGATTTCAGCTTTTCTGTTAGCCATTATTGACATTATGGTGCTGATGCTGGCAATTTCAACGATTCTTGCAATTACTGTTTCTAACAGATTAACACGACCGTTGAAGTATATTCAGGATAGTTTGAAAAATGTGCAGATTGGCGCTCAGTACAAGCCAATTAAATACGAAGGAACAGATGAAATTGGTGAGTTAGTAAAAGAATACAATAAGAAGGTGGCAGAATTGCAGCAAAATGCTGAAACAATGGCCAAAACCGAGCGGGAAAGTGCTTGGAGAGAAATGGCCAAGCAAGTTGCGCATGAAATCAAAAACCCATTGACTCCTATGAAACTTTCTATTCAGCATTTAAAGCGATCGGTGAAAGTTGAAGATGAAGAGTCTGCGGAGAAACTAGATAGGGTTTCTAAATCACTCATTGAGCAAATTGATGCTCTTACTAAAATTGCCAATGAATTCTCCAACTTCGCCAAGATGCCAAAGGCCAATGAGCTTGAATTAAATTTATCAGAGATTTTAAAGAATGCGGTGGCCGTTTTCTCTGAATATGACGAGCATGAAATAGAATTAGACTTAGAATTTGATGAACCCGCAATGATTTGGGCCGATAAAGACCTTTTATTGAGGGTGTTTAATAACTTAATTAAGAACGGTATTCAGGCGGCCGAGGTAGATGAATCAGCTCATGTAATAGTTAAACTAACGGCATCTGCCGACACGTTCGAAGTACAGGTAATTGACAATGGTAAGGGAATTAGTGAAGACGCTAAAGACCGAATATTTGTTCCGTATTTTACAACAAAATCAAAGGGGACTGGTTTAGGTTTAGCTATGTCTAAACAAATTGTAGAAAACATGAAGGGATCTATACGATTTGAATCAGAGGTGAACAAAGGCACGACTTTTTATGTAACTTTCCCAAAAATTAAATAAACAGCTTGGATACTTATACACTCATAATCGGAATTTCGGGAATCATTATTGTTTCTTTTTTCTTCAACATTTTTGCAAAAAAAACAAACATCCCGAGCGTTTTGATGCTCATTGCATTGGGTGCAGTAATTAAGGAATTCACTCCTGAAAAATTCAATGCAGATGTTTATGCCAACTTGGGAACACTAGAGATTATTGGAAAGGTTGGATTAGTGATGATCGTCCTAGAGGCGGCCTTGGATCTAAAATTATCCATGGATAAAAAGAAATTGATTATCAATTCATTGCTGGTGGCTTTTTTTGGTTTAGTCATTTCTTCTGGCGCCATTGCAGCTTTGATTTATTATCTCGTTCCACAGGCAGATAGCTTTTACAATTGTTTGGTATATGCCGTTCCTCTCTCCATAATGAGTTCTGCCATAATTATTCCTTCAGTTGGTGGATTGACGGGGGAGAAAAAAGAGTTCATGGTTTATGAAAGCACTTTTTCAGACATTTTCGGCATCATGATTTTCTATTTCTTGATTGGTGTTGAAGAAAGTGATGGAATAAAAGACATTGCCTTAAGTGTAGGACTGAACCTTGTAGTGACAATTGTTGTTTCTATAGTATCAGCTTATCTCATGGTTTATATTTTCCAGCGATTAACCAGTCAGGTTAAACTTTTTCTAGTGATTTCTCTGCTGATGCTGATGTATGCCTTAGGAGCGAAATTGCACTTATCCGCACTACTCATTATTTTGGCTTTTGGATTGGTGCTCAACAATTCGAAAATATTTTTCAGAGGCAATTTCTTAGGCAAATTGGTGAACGAAGATAAGGTGAAACCCATCATGCACGATTTTCATATTTTAACATTAGAATCGGCCTTTGTAATCCGAACTTTCTTCTTTGTCTTGTTCGGAATGTTCATTACGATCGATTCCATCTTTAATTTAAATGTCGCAATAGTAAGTGCTGCGATAATTGCGTCACTTTTTGTAATGCGATTTATCGTGCTGAAGATCATTGTAAAACGAGATTTTGTGCCACAATTGTACATTGCGCCAAGAGGTTTAATTACCATCTTATTATTCTTTGCTATTCCTGCGCATCCCGAATTTGTAATTAAAGATTTTGATCCAGGGATTCTGCTCTTTGTTATTTTGATTACCAGTTTAGTGATGACCTGGGCCTTGATTGTTTATCGTGGCGAAAAGGTGGCGGATGTTTTATTGTCTTCATTACCCAATCGTAAAATTGATAAAGACGGTGACGGCGTTGACGATACACATGCAAAAGAGATTGAAGATAACGTAGAGAATCAAGACTTTAATCAGTTTTAGACCCTTTCACGACATGATATGAACAATGATCTCTTGTTATATCTTAATCTTTTTTCAGCTCTATATTATGTAGTGTTAATAGTTCTTTTGTGGTATCAAAAAGCGAATTTAACTGGAGCTTTTGCCCTCATTGGATTAATAGCAACAAACTGCTATGCGCTAGTTAACAATGCGCTAATATTGAGCGGAAAAATTGGCGAGTATTCACTCTTTTTCTGGATAGGTTTCTTCTTTATCAGCATGTTTCCTGTCTTTTTTCGTGCTCATATTTATTCACTTTTAAGGATAAAAACTAAGTCTTTACTATTGCACATTGTGTTACTAGTGTTTTGGGGTTTTTCGGTTTATTATATGGTAGTTTTCTATCTTAAGAACCCCACTGATCAGAACGTGTATTTTCAACAGATTGTAAGCGGAGACTTTCCCGAAAGTTTTGTGCGTTTAAATCAGTTATTTCTACTTTTAATTCTAACATATTTTACAGAGGCAGGCTTCAAAGTATTTAAACGACTTGATTATAAAAAGTCAAGTTTGAGTAATTTATTTGTTCAGGTCAGAAAGTACACACAACAGTTTTGGTCAATGATGATATTCAATTATGTTGTTGTGCTCATCTTTTCACTTTTTGTGTCCGAGAAAAATGTTGAGTATGCCGTTATTCCCATGTGTATGAACGTGGTTTTTTTCTTTATTCTGTTAAATCTCAGGAATTACTCGAACCATTATAAATTCGAGGAAATTGAAGATACGCTAAACAATGAGTATTCTGAAGAGGTGCTAAGATTAGTTAACAGCGCACTACATGAAAAAAAGATGTTTTTAGAGTCGGATTGTTCATTGGACAAATTAGCTGAAGAAATCGCGGTACCGAAAAATAAAATTTCACGTGCAATTAATGGTGGGCATTTGGTGAGTTTTAATGATTATATAAACTCGTTGCGAATTGCCCATGCAAGGGAAATATTAGCTGATTTTAACCCCAAATCTGACACCATTGAAGGAGTAGGGTATTCTTCTGGCTTTAATTCTAAAGCATCCTTCTACAGAGCGTTTAAAAAGTTTACCGCTCAAACCCCAACACAATATATTTCTTCAAAATAAACAGGTCTCAAATCGCAAAATGAGACTTTTTAGTGAATTGGATAGGTTAATCTTGGGAAAATTTTAAGATTTAATACGTTATGAAAAAACTGAACTATTCGCTTTGTACACTGCTTTTTGTTGGTTTAATGTTCTCTTGCGGGGGAGATGATGAACCTGTAGATAAGGATGTTTCCAATGGGACTATTGAGGAGGTGGTTGAAAACCCTTGTCCTGATGAAAATGCGCTAAGCGTGAATTTTAATGCTAAATCTCAAGGAATTGACACGAGTTTGTATCAAAATGATGGTGCATTTGAGGTTGTACAAACAAGCATTGTACATTTTCATGATTCCACAATGGTTTTAAAAATTGATAATTATGATGGAGCTAGAGAATCAGCTGAGGACATAGAGTTATATATAAGTTTATATACACGAAAAGGAGAAGTCTTAGGAGAAGGGGAATACGGATTAGATATGCAGAATTCTAAATCTACCAATTTACTGATATATGTTGGTGAGGGAATGCTAGTTTGTCCAGTTCATTTAAGCGAGGGTAGTGTAATTGTTTCTTCATACTCCAAAGAAAAGGTTTGTGGGTCTATAGACATTAAAGTAAATGATACAAATGGTAAATATGGAGAAGTAAATGTTTCTGGTGATTTTATTGTTGAGTAACAATAATCGTTGATTTAACCAAGCTTAAGAGGATTCATTTTTTGGGTCCTCTTTTTTTGGCAACACAGTGTAGTGATAAATCACAGTGTTTTCTTGAACAGGTTCTTTAGGTTTGGGTTTATAGCCTGCTTTCCAATATTCCTCTTCAGATTCAAACCCCATTTCTTCTTCAATTTCATATATCATTTTTGCTGGCTGCGGTCCAGATTTCCGAAAGTAAATGGCGATCAATATCCCACTTAATAAACCAATCGCATGTGCTTCCCAAGACACGCCAACCTTGGTGGGAAAAATCCCCCAAACCATACTTCCGTAATAAAAAATCACAGCCAATGATATGGCGGCAACTCTCATGTTTTTTCTTAAAAACCCACTGACAACTAAAAAAGAAGTTAATCCATAAATTACCCCACTCATGCCCACATGGTAAGACTCTCTTGCGAAAAACCACATCATTATTCCTGTAAACAAATAAATGAACAGAAAGGTTTTTGTGGCTATTGTTCTATAATGGTAAAAGAGCATCCAGGTTAACACGAAGGTTGGAAGGCTGTTATTTAATATGTGGGAAAAATCTGCAGTTGAATGTAAAAAGGGTGAACTGATGATTCCAAAAAGTCCTGATAATTTTAAAGGATACAGGCCATATTGATACCAATCTAATTGAAAAGTATAGTCCAGAAAGAACACGAACCACATGATAAACAAAATGGTCAAAGATATGCCCAGTGAGATTCTGGTTATTTTATTGGACAGCATGATTTTTACATATCAAAGACCAAGCCCTTCAATAAATGCTGTCAATAAGGCAGATAAATTACTCTACAGTAACCGATTTGGCAAGATTCCTAGGCTGATCTACGTTACAACCTCTCATCACAGCAATGTGATAGGAGATTAACTGAAAAGGAACAGTTGCTAAAATAGGAACCAACACATCATCCGTATCTGGGATTTCAATAAAGTGATCTGCAATTTCTCTTACTGCCGTATCTCCTTTAGTTACAACCGCAATAATTTTTCCTTTTCTTGCTTTAACTTCTTGAATGTTTGAAACAACCTTTTCATAATTAGGTCCTTTAGTAGCAATTACAAAAACTGGCATTTCTTCATCTATCAAGGCAATGGGCCCGTGCTTCATTTCAGCTGCAGGATATCCTTCAGCATGGATGTAGGAGATTTCTTTCAGTTTCAAAGCACCTTCTAGTGCAATTGGGAAAGAACTTCCACGTCCTAAGAACAATGCGTTGCTTGCGTTTTGATAGATCTCAGCAATGGACTGAATGTATTCATTACTCGTTAAAAGCTTCTCAATTTTAGCAGGCAAAGCTTCCATTTCTTTGAGTAATTTCTCAAATCTTTCTTCAGTAATTGTTCCGCGCTTTTTACCAATAGCCATGGCCATCATTGCCAAAACCGTTACCTGAGTTGTAAAGGCTTTAGTAGAAGCCACGCCGATTTCTGGTCCGGCGTGCGTATAAGATCCGGCATCCGTTATTCTTGAGATAGAAGAACCTACAACATTGACAATTCCTAATAAAGTAGCTCCTTCGGCTTTTGCCATTTTTAAGGCTGCCATGGTGTCTGCAGTTTCTCCTGACTGAGAAATAGCAATGACAACATCATTTGGTCTAATAACCGGATTTCTATACCTGAATTCTGAAGCATATTCAACTTCAACGGGAATTCTTGCTAAATCTTCAAAATAGTATTCACCTACCAATCCTGCATGCCATGAGGTTCCACAAGCAATTATAATAATGCGGTCTGCGTTGGCGATTTGATCTTCGTAGTCCTTAATACCACCAAGAGATATCCAACCCTCTTCAGCGTTTAATCTTCCTCTAAAACTGTCGTGAATTGCACGTGGCTGCTCGTAAATTTCTTTCAGCATGAAATGCTCGTATCCACCTTTTTCTAACTCTTCAAGTTGCAATTCTAACTCTTGAACGAAAGGAGATTGCTCAACATTGGCAATGTTAATGATTCGCAAACCATTATTGCGATCAACTATTGCTATTTGTTCATCCTCTAAGTAAACCACATTTTTCGTGTATTCAACAAAGGGAGTTGCATCAGAAGCTACGTAGTATTCATCTTCTCCAATTCCTATAACTAGAGGTGAACTTTTACGAGCACAAATGATTTTGTCTGGATCATCCTTTGAAATAATGGCTAGGGCATAAGCACCATGTACTTTTTTAAGCGCCATCCTTACGGCCTCAACTAAGCTGACATTACTTTTATCTTTTATTTCTTCAATAAGGTGAACAAGCACCTCCGTGTCTGTTTCAGACTTGAATTCATGGCCTCTATTCAGTAATTCCTTCTTGATGATATCATAATTCTCAATGATACCATTGTGCACCAAAACTATATCTCCACTGCCACTAAAATGTGGATGTGCGTTGATATCATTTGGAAGTCCATGTGTTGCCCAACGCGTATGACCTATTCCAACATTTCCTTGAGTTGATTTATCTTCAATAAAATCTACAAGGTCTTGAACTTTTCCTTGACGCTTATATACGTTAAGCTTGTTCCTGTTTTCTATGAGTGCAATACCTGCACTATCATAACCTCGATATTCTAATCGACTGAGTCCCTTGATAATTATTGGGTAAGCTTTTTTATCGCCTATGTATCCTACAATTCCACACATAATTCGAGTTTTTTAGTAGTCAGTATAAGTAATTTCTAGTCTAGTTTTGTTTTTAAGCTCGCTTTCTGGCCCATTGAACACAACTCTTTCTACAGTTGAGGCAAAAAAGCTAGGTGCATAGATCCTAAACCCAGAATTTTCTCTGGTTCCATTTAATATCGCTTGAATTTCATTGGTCATTAAAAACCTAAATTCTTTTTTGTCCTGATCATAGTTTACAGTGTTCCCTGAAAGAGTGGATTGAAAACTGTAATCAAGTGTAAAATCTGATGTGGTTTTATCCACTACTTTTGCTAAAAATAAACTTGACGAAGGCTCAAATCTATCTTGTCCAAAATCTTGAACTGGAACAATTAATTCAGCCTTGTTAATGATTTTTCTATCTTCATTTCCTTCATTATCAAAGTTGAGGTCCATGATGTGGGGAATTTCAATTACTGCCCAAATTGCCCCGCCTTGCGTGTAAAATTCCTTTTGGCCCAATGTTTTATCGGCAAGTAAACTTTCAACTTTAGTACCTGTCCGATCATAAGTTATTTTATTATATCGAGCGGCTGAACTATTGATGTTAAAGTCAAAGAATTTCGTATCAGGATCTGATGTTTCATGGAAAAACATGGTCATTTTTGATAAAGAATTTTCAAGGCTAAAGTAGTATACACCACCTTGAGCAGGTGCTAAATTTGAACCGTCTACTTTTATGTACAGACCTTTAAACGCGCTAATAAAGGCCTCATCTGTTGCCATGTTTCCATTGCCATTGATGTTCACTAAATTAGCACCAATTGTTGTTGGGTCAAGTCGAATTCTCAACTGGGCGCTCAACGTATCTGATCCTACAATTTGATTAGCAACAAAGTCGGGCTGTTGTGTTGCCGTACCAGGTAAAACTAGGTCTGAACCAATTATTGTTGGGTTCTCAAAAGTGTAGTAGTCTTGATCTTCTCTGATCAAATCATCACCTATTTCGTAAACTTCAACGGTGATGTCATCCAGGTTAGCATAGTAATTAATGGTTGTAAACTTTAAGGATAAAACTACAGAGTCAACTATGACATCTGCAATATTAGCCGCAAAACTTGGGTTAACAGATGATAATCTAACTTGTGAAACTATTCCACAATCCACATTACCGAAAACAGGATCATTATATTGACCCAACATGCTTACCGCAGTTTCATCACTTTCCATAGAGTCCAACTCTTCAGAGTAAGTAATAACAGAAAACGTGTCTAATGTATGCAAAGCTAATCCCTCTCCAGGAAGGCTAGAGCCTATATTAGATTCTTCTTTTTTACAAGAAGTTAAAAGCAATACGCCTATAAAAAAAGTAGCGGAAAGTTTTACAACCATCCGCTTACTATTTATTTGAATTTTATTTGAAGTCATTAATTTTCTACTAGTTCACCAATTATTTGGTCATAGAACTCATCTACTGGTTTAACGCAAGTTTCTTCAGAAAAGTATTCCAAGAAAGGCGTGCCAGATGATTTGATTTCAGCGCTCAAGTCGTTATCGATAGATTCACTTCCTTGAACAACTCCGTCACAAGTATTTATGGCCATTTTATTTAAAGTAACGAAATCTACATCTTTTAATGCTGAGATGTCATCCTCGTTAAAGCCATCAAATTTAAGTTTTTCGTAAAATTTACTATCCCAATTTTTGTTAAAAGAATTTTCATAAACAGAATAAACAATCTTGGTATCCTGAAAGTGAGGGTCATCCTTATACAATTTTTTAAGATATAAAGGAGTAAGTGCAGTCATCCAACCGTGACAATGAATGATGTCTGGTTTCCAACCTAATTTTTTAACAGTTTCTAATACACCACGTCCAAAAAACATTGAGCGTTCGTCATTATCTTCAAAATCTTCTCCTTTTGAATCGACTACTGTAGCCTTTCTTTTGAAAAAATCTTCGTTATCAATAAAATAAACTTGAATTTTTGCCTGTGGTACAGATGCTACTTTAATGATTAATGGATGATCAACATCATTAATAATTAAATTCATTCCAGATAAGCGAATTACTTCATGCAACTGATGTCTTCTTTCGTTGATACATCCAAATCTTGGCATGAATGCTCTGATCTCTTTGCCCCCTTCTTGAATCCCCTGCG
Source organism: Bacteroidia bacterium (assembly GCA_030426825.1). Lineage (GTDB taxonomy): Bacteria > Bacteroidota > Bacteroidia > Flavobacteriales_D > Crocinitomicaceae > Paracrocinitomix. The sequence goes on from JAUHXX010000007.1 coordinate 14,828, forward strand.
GTAATTTTCTTGCTGTGCTTGCTATGTCTGATGGTGGTAAAAATGGAGTGATTTCTTGAGAGATAAACAGTACTCTTTTCTTTTCCATATAGTGTGTTAACGTGTAAGTGAGGACAAAATTACGAAAAAAATGCCGAATATTCAAGGTTAAAGGATAGTTTTGCCCCTTTATTTCATTAGATATTAAACGAATAAGGTGAAAATTGCAAATACAAAATCAGAGCTAAATGAACTGATTGCTGAACTCAAATTAGAAAAAGAATCCTCAAGCGTGGGCTTTGTTCCTACCATGGGCGCACTGCATCAAGGACATTTATCTTTGATTCAGAAGGCTTCTAATAGTTGTGGTATTGTGGTCGTTAGCATTTTTGTTAATCCAACTCAGTTTAATAACGAAGATGATTTAAAGAAATATCCACGCACAATAGAGGAAGACAAATCTTTGTTAGCTTCTACTTTATGCGACCTTTTATTTTATCCTGAAGTTGCTGAAGTATACCCAAAAGATTATTCTGCACCAAAAGTTGATTTAATCGGATTGGATCTTGTAATGGAAGGGGCTTTTAGACCTGGTCACTTTGAGGGTGTTGTTAATGTGGTCAATAGATTATTCGAATTGGTTCAACCTGACATGGCATTCTTTGGTAAAAAAGATTTTCAGCAACTAGCCATCATTCGAAAGATGGTAGAACAACTAACCTGGAATATTGAAATTGTTGCTGTGGATATTAAACGGTCAGAAAGTGGACTCGCACTTAGTTCCAGAAATGCACGGCTTAGCAGGCAACAGCAGCAAGAAGCCTTAATTATTTATAAAACCCTGAACTATGGCTATGAATTGTCGAAAACTGAATCAAATTGTGCCAGAATCAAGGCCCAAATGATAAGTTTTTTTGAAAAAGGTTCCTTGAACTTAGAGTATCTTGAAGTTGCAAACAGTAAAAGCCTGAAGCCAGCTCTTAGTACAAACGAGCCAATTGTTTGTTGTATTGCAGCCCACTGTGGAGAAGTTCGGTTGATTGATAACATGGAGTTTACAACAGATTAATATATTTAAGGCGGTGAAACCTTATTTATTCATACTTGCTTGCTGTTTCAGTCAAATCGCTTCGGCTTTTCAAACTAATTTTGCGGATAGTTTATACAACATAGCTCTTCAAAGATCAGCTAAGGAAGGTCTAAATTTAATGCTCGACAGTTATTATCCTGTATTTAATAAAAGCTATCCAGATGGAATAGAATGGTCAGAAAAATGTCTTGAATTTGCTCAAAAAAACAATTTTGTGATCGAAGAAGGTCGTGCGAACCTAAATCTCGGTGTGGTTCATTATTTATCAGGAGACTATGAGAAAGCAATTACGCACTATCAGAATGCCCTTGACATTTTTGAGAAAGAAGGAGCAAAATGTTATATCGGGCGAACATGTAACGAAATGTCGGTTTATTATAGAAAACAAAAAATGTATGATCTATCCTTATCGAGTTTAGATCGGTCTTTTCAGACATGTTCGGATTGCGGTGACTTTGAATGCGTTGAGACGTCTTACAATAACAGAGGCGTAGTTTATGAAATGATGGGAGATTATTCAGCTGCAATCATGTCCTACCGTAAGGCAGAATCCATTGCCTTAAAAAATAAAAATGATATCGGCTTAACTTACATCTACAATAATTTGGCCGGAGTTTATTTGTTAAAAGAGATGAACGATTCCGTGACTCATTATTTTGAAAAATCGACTGATATCCGAAGAGCTTTAAACGACATTCAAGGTTTGGCAATTAATTATAATAATTTGGGAGAGTATTACCTTTCAATTGGACAGCTTGATAGCGCCAATTCTCAGTTCAAACTTGCCTTAAAAACTAATGAATCAATCGGGTTTTTAGATCTTGAAAAACACATATATGCTCAATTGTTTGAGCTGCATAAACAAAAGGGAAACTTAGATACGGCAATTTATTATCTCGAAAAGAGCAACGGAATTAGAGATAGTTTGTTAAGCTCAGAAAAGCTTAAGGCACTTAGTGAGATGGAAGTGCGGTATGAAACCGAAAAAGTAGAAAAAGAATTTCTCAAAGAACAGCAGAAAAGAACAGATGCAGAATTAACTATTTCTAATCGAAATAATTGGATTTTTGGAATTGCCGGAATCACCTTGGTTACGATACTTGCGAGTATTCTATTTGTCCAAAGAAAGAAACGTATTGCAAATGAAGAAAGAAATTTAGCCGTATTGAAAGAGAAAGAACGCGGAATGGCGGCAGTTTTTGATGCAACTGAGAAAGAACGACAGCGAATTGCCAAAGATTTACACGACAGTGTTGGTCAACAAATGAGTGGTTTAAAAATGGCATGGGAAACAATTACGTTTGAGTTGAAAACGAAAGACCCTGAGAATGCCGATAAGTTAAGTGAGTTGTCATTGGTTTTAGATCAAGCAGCAGATGAAGTTCGTGAGATTTCACATCAAATGATGCCAAAAACCCTCGAGGAATTTGGATTAGTACTTGCACTAAAAGAGATGCTGGACAAATCGCTGAAATTTGCAAAAATTGAATATGAGTTTGAAGAATTTAATATTCAAGGTAGATTTGATAATAGAATAGAATTAAGTCTTTATCGAATCAGTCAAGAACTCGTCAACAACGTTATCAAACATTCAGGCGCAAGTAAATTGAGCCTTCAATTGTTCCAAAATCAAAATCAGCTCATTTTAATTGTCGAAGATAATGGGGCTGGATTTAAATCTGAACATCAAGAGGGTCATGGTTTATTGAATATTAAGTCTCGACTGAATACAATTAACGGATTAGTCAATTACGAAGCGACTACCGAAACGGGTACAATTGCTACTGTGCGAGTGAATTTAGATTCTCATCAAATGACATCTAGCTGATTTTGATATATTTGGAATTCAGATTGTTTAAATGAGTAAAAAGAGAATATTGTTGGTGGATGATCACCAATTGATAATAGATGGGTTAAAAGGGTTTATTCAAACGAATAACGATTACCAAATTGTTGGAGAGGCAAATACTGGTACTGAAGCGATTAAATTGGCGGAACTATTAAACCCTGACATTATCTTAATGGACATTGAAATGCCAGGAATTAGTGGGATTCAGGCCAGTCAAGAAATAAAGAAGATCAGACCAAATTGCGGAATCGTCATTATCTCAATGCATAAAGAAAAGGAATTGATTAAGAAGTTGATGTCCTATGGTGTTGACGGTTATTTGTTGAAAAACTCGTCTCAAAATGAAGTCTTGCAAGCAGTGAAACATGTGCTCGAAGGAGGAAAGTATTTTTCACAGGACGTTGAAACATCCCTAAATGAACAATCTGAGACGCAAAATCATAAAACAGATGTTTTAACCATTGCTCAACTTACCGAAAGAGAAATAGAAATTTTGAAATTGGTTTCTCTTGGGAAAACGAATAAAGAAATCGGGGAATCTTTGTTTATTAGCCATAGAACAGTGGATACTCACCGAACAAATTTGATGAAAAAACTCGACATCAAAAATGTTGCCGGCTTGATTCGGTTTGCCTTCAAAAACGGACTTATTCAATAAAAGCTTGTCGCAGGCATTCTACCTAAGAGAAATTGGTTATTTTTGCCCATCTAATTAGAAGAAAAAAATTAACTATGTCATATTTATTTACATCTGAATCTGTTTCAGAAGGGCACCCGGATAAGGTATCCGACCAAATTTCAGACGCATTGATTGATTATTTCATGGCTTTTGATCCACAATCAAAAGTGGCGTGTGAAACATTGGTAACAACTGGCTTGGTGACATTAGCTGGTGAGGTGAAGTCAAATGCATATTTAGATGTGCAACAAATTGCAAGAGATACAATTGCTAAAATTGGATATACTAAATCTGAATACCAATTTGATGCAAAATCATGTGCAGTGATATCTGCAATTCACGAACAGTCAGATGATATTAACAGAGGTGTTGATAGAGAAGACCCAATGGAGCAAGGTGCTGGTGACCAAGGTATGATGTTTGGTTATGCAACTACTGAAACTGAGAATTATATGCCGTTGGCATTAGATCTTTCTCATAGAATCTTGCAAGAATTAGCGGACATGAGAAGAGAGATGACGGATATCGATTATTTACGTCCTGATGCTAAATCTCAAGTAACTATTGAGTATTCTGATGATAATGTTCCTCAAAGAATTGATGCCATTGTTGTTTCAACACAACATGATGATTTTGATTCGAATGATGAGGTCATGTTAGCGAAAATCAAATCTGACATCATTGATAAATTGATTCCAAGAGTGGTGGCAAAATTACCTGCTAAAATTCAGGCTTTGTTTAACGACCAAATTAAATATCACATTAACCCAACAGGTAAATTCGTAATTGGAGGACCTCATGGAGATACTGGTTTGACGGGAAGAAAAATTATCGTTGACACATATGGTGGAAAAGGTGCTCACGGTGGTGGTGCGTTCTCAGGAAAAGATCCTTCTAAGGTAGATAGATCTGGAGCTTACGCTACAAGGCACATTGCTAAGAACTTGGTTGCTGCAGGTGTTGCCAGTGAGATTTTAGTGCAAGTATCCTATGCAATTGGGGTTGTTGAGCCTATGGGAATCTTCGTAGATACTTACGGAACTTCAAAAGTGGACATGACTGATGGGGAAATAGCTGAAAAAGCGGCTCAAATTTTTGATATGAGACCTGCGGCTATTGAACAACGTTTGAAATTAAGAAATCCAATTTATTCTGAAACTGCTGCTTATGGTCACATGGGTAGAACACCAGAAGTAAAAACAGTAAAATTCGAAAATGCCGGAGTTACTAAAGAGGTAGAAGTAGAAACATTTACTTGGGAAAAATTAGATTACTTAGATAAAGTAAAAGCTAGTTTCGGTCTATAAGAATCGAAATCTGAATACATTTAAACCCTGATTTATTTGAGTCAGGGTTTTTTTATGGAATTAATTAGCTGGGGATATTTAGGGTTATTCGGTGGATCTTTTCTGTCGGCAACACTTGTTCCCTTTCCTTCAGAAGGACTCTTATACGCTTTTTTTAAACTCGGTTATCCCGTTTGGATCTGCGTAATTATCGCAAGTTTTGGGAACACTATTGGGGGCTTCACTAATTATTGGATCGGTTATTCAGCCAATGCTGCTTTTATACAAAGACGTTTCAAACTTGATGAAACGAGATTATTAAAGTGGCAAGCGAAATTTGCGAAATATGGTCACTTTATGGGGCTTTTAGCCTGGTTACCTTTAATTGGTGACCCTATGCTAATTGCATTGGGTGTGCTCAAAGTCAAGTTCTGGCCGCTCTCAATAATGATTTTTATTGGCAAATTCATGAGATACGTATTTTTAGCACTGATTTTCGAGTTATTTGTATAAAAAGCAGCTTAAAAAAGCCGTTTCTGGAAAAAAAAATCAATTTTTTTTCATGTTTTTTTTCATTTTTCAGGCAACCGTCCTAAACCGTTTAATATGCTTGCATAACAAATAAGGACTTCGACCAACATCAGTTATTCTTCGTCAAACACTTCAACTATATGGGGTTCCAGCTAATGGAAGCTCTTGACTTGTATCTCTTTTATTGCTTAACTTAAATGGAAACCAACTACAGTAAAATTACACACCATGACAATCTGTACAAAATCCTACTCCTATGAAAACCTTAGCAAACTTAACGGCCAATGGCGTATATAATCTAATTCAAACGAAATCTTTCGCCTATAAAACAATTTTACTTTTAGCACTCTTATTATTTACCTCTACAATCTTGGCAACTCACGTTGTGGGAGGCGGTATAACTTATACTAAAATGGAGAATGACAATTATCTCCTTGAAGTGAAGTTATACAGAGATTGCTCTCCAGGAACTGCTCAGCTCCCAGGGAACGTTAACGTTCAATGTAGACGTGGAAATGACGGCACAAATCCGGGAAACTTCGGTTCTCATGTGCTTCCTTTAATTAGTGTAACTAACTTACAACCTGCTGTTCCAGCTTGTGCTTTTGATCCAGGCATCTGTGTAGAAGAAGCCATTTATCAATCAGTAGTAACTATTCCAGATGGGCCAGGTGGATATCATTTATACTACACCATCTGTTGTAGAAACGGTACCATCTTAAACATTAATAACCCGCTTGGGGCAAGAGAAACGTTCTATGCCTACATTCCTGAAAGAGGAACCTTAACTCCAGATGTGAATTCAAGTCCTCAATTTGCTGGTGTGCCACCTGTATATGTTTGTGCTGGTCAACCGCTTGATTTGAGTTTTGCGGCCAACGACCCTGATGGTGATTCACTGGCCTATTATTTTTATACACCTTTTGATGGCAACGCAGGAAACGGGATCACTTATGGAGCAGGAGCACCACCCAATAACATTAACATTAGCACGGTAACTTGGGCTAACGGATTTGGAGCATCCGATCCGCTGGACGCGAATCCAGGCCTACTTCCTGGTTTAACAATTGACAATACTGGATTTATTACAGGAATTCCACCTGCCCCTGGACAATATGTTGTGGGCGTGATGATTGATGAGTATAGAGACGGCGTATTAATTGGACGAATTTCTCGTGATTTTCAATTCAATGTTATTAATTGTCCTCCACCTTTAGAAGCAATAGTGGATATCACAACCAATTGTAACGGATTGACCATAGATTTTTTAAATCAAACGAACGGTATTTTTAATAATTCCTGGTGGGATTTCGGAACGGGTAACCCTGCAGATAGTTCTATTGCTTTTCAACCGCAATACAATTTCCCTGTTCCCGGCACTTATGATGTAACATTGATTGTAGAAAAAGGGACTGACTGTGCAGATACTGCAGTTTATCAACTGACAGTAATGGATCCGGTAATGTTCAATTTAACAGTAGATTCAATAAGTTGCAACAGTTTGATTGATGGAGCCGCACAAGCCGCTTCTAACGATCCATTGTACACTTACAATTGGAGTACGAATCAATCAGGAAATTCAATTTCAGGCTTGTCGACAGGAAATTATTGGGTCTATGCGACTAACACAATCGGTTGTATTGATACACAATTATTTGATGTGTTTGAACCGAATCCTTTGGCAGTGCAATTTAACGGAACAAATCCATTATGTACGGGAGATTCAAATGGCCAGATTCAGGCTCAGGCTTCAGGAGGAACAGCACCGTACAATTATTTTTGGCCAAACCAAAATTTCAACGGAAATCCTTTAACAGGTATTCAAGCGGGGATGTATAATCTTCAATTGACGGATGCGAACGGATGTGCATTAAATGATGTCGCCCAAATCAGTAATCCTCCAGTCTTAAATTCACAGGTTGTAGCACAAACTAACGTGACCTGTCATGGTGAAGCTGATGGATCAGTAACTGTAGATGCTAATGGTGGAACGCCAAATTATACGATTGATTGGTTGACTTTACCGAATGACGCGTTCACCATGAATAATCTTCAGGCTGGAAGTTATGTAGCAGAGATTACTGATGCGAATGGATGTTTATCTTCATTAGTAGTTGACATCACTCAACCCGATACCTTTACAGTTGATATTCATATTTTACAAGAAGAAACATGTACAGGAGCAAATGGCGAAGCATTAGCAGATGTAACCAATGGGATAGGACTAATCACCTACTTATGGACGCCTACTGGACAAACAACGAATGTAGCTACTGGATTATCTGCTGGCCCTATTCAAGTTCTTGTTGAAGATGAAAACGGATGTCAAGACGTAGCGAACGTAATATTGATGGATAATCCAACCGGAACAGCCTCTGTGGGTAATAGCAGCCCTGTGAGTTGTATTAATGGAAATGATGGAATGGTTGAGATCATCATGAATGGCGGTACGGCTCCTTATCAATATTCATGGTCATGTAACTGTTCTAATAACAATATTCAAAACAACTTAAGTGTTGGAAATTATTGGGTAGCTGTTGAAGATGATAACGGATGTATCGACTCCCTGAATTTTACAGTAGGTCAAGTTCCTGAATTAATTGTTTCAATTATTGATCAAGGACAACCTGCGTGTAATGGTTATTCAGATGGATATGCCATAGCGGATGCAATTGGAGGTACTCAGCCTTATAATTATTTGTGGAATACCAACCCAGCACAAAATATGGCAATGGCTAACAGTTTATCACAAGGCGTATATAATGTTGAGGTAACTGATGCAAATGGATGTACTGACACCGTGAATGTTATTATTGATGAGCCAAGTCAACTAATCGTAGACGCTCATACAACAGGAAACATTCTATGTTTCGGAGATAGTGCTGGTGTTGCTAACGTAAATGCCTCAGGTGCAACCGGGCCCTACACCTATTATTGGTTAGAAACAGCAGAAACTACCCAAATGATTGATAGTTTACCCGCTGGGGTTTATCATGTAACCGTTACAGATGATAATGGTTGTCAAGCTTACGACAGTACAGAAATAGTTGAGTATGCTAATGTACATGCACACATAGTTGCTGATACAGTTTTCTGTCCTGGAGACTTCGTTACCTTCTATGTTTCAACCAACGGATTAAATAATCAATACAATTATCACTGGTATGTAAACAATGTATTGGAAGCAACAACAAATATTTTTAGTCATCAAATATTTGATACATCAACTGTGAATGTGGTACTCGTGAATACTGGATATTGTCCTGATGTTAAAGACTCTTTAACAGTAACACCAATATTCATGAAACCGAATAATGTGGATGTTACAGGAACTCCCGACACGATTTGTTTTGGAGCAAGTGCGCAGGTTCTTGGACATTTATCTGACTCAGCTTATTTAACTTCAATTTTCTGGAATGATCCCCATTTTAACGGATATGGACCTCATACGGTCAATCCTGAGCAGCAAACTACCTATTATTTTTCAGCACAAAATATGTGTGGAGAGGTTCAGACAGATTCTATAACAATTGATGTTTTCTTACCACCAAACGCTTATGTGTTGAGCCAGGGAACTGAGGGTTGTGATGAAGTAAATGTTGATTTTTCGTATTCGCATGATCATTATGATTACCAGTTAACAGATGTTTCTTGGATGATTAATCATCAATCCTATAATGAAGATGAACCTCAAGTTAACTTTATTGGTTCAGGAAATGTTATTGCTGACCTCTTTTTAAGCTTCAGCAATGGATGTACCTTTGAATACAATGAAATCGTTACGGTTGAAGTGTTTGAAAGTCCAGATGCAGACTTTTACTTCAACCCAGATCCAGCCTTGGTGCACGAATTAACAGAGTTTGTTGATATATCGAAGGGAAATCCGCAAGAATGGGAATGGTATTTTGAGGGTGAGTTAATCTCAACTGAAGAAAGACCGACTCATGTATTTGATGAAACCGGAAATTACACAATTACTCAAATCGTAACTAATGAATTTGGATGTTCAGATACAATGATTCACTCAGTTGAAGTGATAGGAAATTATACAGTTTACGTTCCAAACGCATTTACGCCTGACGGAAATGATCGAAATAATAACTTTAAACCGATAATGACGGATATCGTTCCGGATAATTATGAATTCTTAATCTTCAATAGATGGGGAGAAGTAATTTTCAAAACTAACGATTTGGAAGGTGAGTGGGATGGTAACTTCCAAGGCGAAAACGTTAGAGACGGCGTGTATATTTGGAAAGTTTTTGTGACGGACAACGTGGGTCTAGAACATGAATTGATGGGTCATGTGACTCTATTGCGCTAACAACAACCAATTTGCCCAAAGCCCGTTCTCATTTTGAGTGCGGGCTTTTTAATCAACCCCAAGCAATTCAAGCGTCTCTTTAGATGCGTGTTGCTCGGCTTCTTTTTTAGATTGACCTTTACCAAGACCCCATTTTTTTTCGTTAATTATAACCGCGGCCGTATACTGGTAATTATTTTGTTTTGTCGCCTCATCTTCGATTACATATTGAACAGCCAATTTATTTTTTTGCCCCCATATGAGTAATGCGCTCTTAAAGTCAATTTCTTGTTCAAGCACTTCATTCAAATTCACATAATTGCGAATTATTCTTGAGTTAAATATTTTTCGGGTAGTCTCATAATCAGAATCTAAATAGAGTGCTCCAATAATTGCCTCAAAGGCATTTCCTTCAATGGTGGCAATTCTAATGGACCTGCCTGTTTTATATCTAATTTGTTTTGATAGTTCAAGCTCAGCTCCAATGTATGAAAGCATTTTTCGGTTGACGATTTTAGCTTTGACTTTAGTCAAAAACCCTTCATCTTTTTCAGGAAATTTTTCGAATAAGTATTCGGCAACGATTAAATCAATAACAGTATCTCCCAAGTATTCAAGTCGTTCGTTGCTTTCAACATCATTTTTCGTATTACTATACGATTTATGTGTTAATGCTTTTTCAAACAGCCGAATGTTCTTAGGTCGATAACCAAATTTCTTTAATAAAAAAGAACTTAATTCAAGGTTACCTTTACTTCGGTTTTTACCAAGAAATAATCGAAACAATATATTAGTCGTTGTATGCTTTAAATATAACAGAGGTGTTGTGACCACCAAAACCAAATGTGTTCGTTAAAGCATAATTTACAGTTCTTTCCTGCGCTTTGTTGAACGTAAAATTCAGTTTGTTATCAATTTCCGGATCATCATTAAAGTGGTTAATGGTTGGCGGAACGATATTGTTTTCAATTGCTTTAATACAAGCAATCGCTTCAATAGCACCTGCCGCACCAAGTAGATGTCCAGTCATTGATTTTGTTGATGAAATATTGAGGTTATAAGCATGCGCCCCAAATACTTCTTTAATCGCTTTAGTTTCTGCAATGTCTCCTAAAGGAGTTGAGGTTCCGTGCACATTGATGTAATCTACATCTTCTGGTTGAATTCCGGCCTCTTCTAAAGCTTGTAACATCACGCTTTTTGCACCAATTCCATCTGGATGTGGAGCAGTGATGTGGTATGCGTCTGCAGATAATCCGCTTCCAACTATTTCACAATAGATTTTAGCGCCTCTTGCTTTTGCATGCTCTAACTCTTCAATGACAATCGCTCCTGAGCCTTCACCCAATACAAACCCTTCACGATCCACATCAAATGGACGAGAAGCAGTTTTAGGATCATCATTTCTTGTAGAAAGAGCTTTAAGTGCATTAAACCCTCCAATTCCTGACTCATTGACACAAGCTTCTGATCCACCACTCATAATTACATCAGCTTTACCTAATCGAATTAAGTTAAAAGCATCAATCATGGCATTGTTAGATGAAGCACATGCAGAAACAGTCACGTAATTTGGTCCTCTGAATCCATATTTAATTGAGATATGACCAGCGGCAATATCTACAATCATTTTTGGAATAAAGAAAGGATTAAATCTTGGGGTTCCGTCACCTTCTGTGAAGGCTTTTGATTCGTCTTGGAAAGTTTTTAAACCTCCAATTCCTGATCCCCAAACAACCCCAGCACGATCAAGGTTGATTTTTTCTAGATCCAACCCAGAATCTGCCATAGCTTCCGCTGAGGAAACCATGGCATACTGAGAAAATTGATCTAATTTTCTTGCTTCCTTACGATCTAAATGATCTTGGACATCAAAGTTCTTAAGTTCACAAGCAAATTGCGTTTTAAATTTAGACGCATCAAAAGACTGAATAGGGGCCGCACCACTCACACCGTTCTTCAATGAATTCCAATATTCATCAAGGGTGTTTCCAATAGGAGTCAAAGCTCCTAAACCAGTTATGACAACTCTTTTCAGTTCCATGAATAGTCGTTAAAAATTTAAAACAAAAATTGTAATCAGGTATTTACTTTGCGTTTCCTTCAATATAAGAGATAGCATCTCCTACAGTTTGGATTTTTTCAGCTTGGTCATCTGGAATTGCAATGTTGAATTCTTTTTCGAATTCCATAATCAATTCAACAGTGTCCAAAGAGTCAGCACCTAAGTCATTTGTGAAGCTTGCTTCTGCAGTAACTTCATCTTCTGCTACTCCTAATTTGTCTACGATAATAGACATTACTCTTGATTTTACATCAGACATAATAATCTGTTTTAATGGTTTAATTCAGTGTGCAAAGAAAATACTTAAAACTAGAAAATCAAAATTTACTCGTAATAAAATGCTATGTCTTTAAATTCCTTTCTTTTAAGGTCAGGTACTTTGCAGTCCTCAGCCGGATGCCCAACCGGGATTAATAAAAAAGGTTTCTCGTTTTCAGGCCTTCCCAAAGCCTTGGCTATGAAGTTCATAGGGCTGGGCGTATGGGTTAGAGTAACGAGCCCGGCGTTGTGAATAGCGGCGATCAACATACCTGCTGCAATGCCAACCGATTCGTTGACATAATAATTTTGTGTTTTGTTTCCTTCTTCATCAAACCCATAAGATTGTTTCAACACAATTATAATCCAGGGAGCCACATCAATGAACTCCTTTACCGGATTGGTTCCAAAAGGCTCTAAGTCTTTTAGCCAACGTTCACTCATCCGACTCTCATAATTTTTGCGCTCTTCTTCTTCTGCCAAAGCACGCACTTGCTTTTTTAAATCTTTGTTACGAATGATACAAAATGTCCAGGGCTCTTTATGTGCACCGGAAGGAGCGGTGCCCGCAGTTTTCACAATGTTTTCTATAACTTCTCTTGGGATGTCTTTGTCAGAAAATTCACGAACTGAACGTCTTTTATTCATGAAGGTATAAAAGGACGAAGCCCTTTCAATCATTTCTTCTTCTGTGTAGTTTTCTTTTTGATAGGGAATGAATGGGAATTTTTCAGTTGACATGAATTGAACTATTTTTTAATAAATGTATTGAATTAATTTGTTTTACTCCGCATCTTTAAATATACCTTTGCAGTCTGAATAAGATAATGGATAAAAAAGTTAATATAGCAATTTTTGCTTCTGGAGGCGGTAGTAATGCTGAGAAGATTATAGAGTACTTTAAGAATTCTAAAGAGATTCAGGTGCAATTAATTGTAAGTAACTCATTAAATGCTGGGGTGTTAAACCATGCTAATAACCACGGCATTTTATCTTACGTCCATTCAAAGTCAGACGCCCTAGATGGATCAATTTTAGCTTGTCTTAAGAAAAATAAGATTGATTTCATTGTTCTTGCCGGTTACTTAAAGAAAGTTGGAGATGATTTAATTGCGGCCTACCCAAACAAAATTGTAAACATCCATCCAGCCTTACTGCCGAAATTTGGCGGAAAAGGAATGTATGGCATGAATGTTCACCAGGCAGTTGTTGCCGCTAATGAAACCGAATCTGGACCAACCATACACTTTGTTAACGAGCATTATGATGAGGGCGCTATAATTGAGCAACACAAGTGCCAGCTTTTGGAATCAGACACGGCCGAACAGGTACAACAAAAGGTATTAAAATTAGAGCACCAATATTTTGCTCCTTGTATTGAACGAATAATTCTCGCAGATGAAATTTGATTTAATTGAAATAGGAAAAGTATTCATGATTCTTTTTGCTGTAATTGATATTGTCGGAAACATTCCGGTAATTATCAGTTTAAAAGAGAAAGCAGGAAAAATTCAAGCCTTGAAAGCATCAATAGTGGCATTGGTTATTATGCTCACCTTTTTGTTTGCTGGAGAAGGTTTACTAGGGCTTTTAGGCGTTAATGTTAAAGCCTTTGCTGTAGCTGGTTCATTAATATTGTTCGCACTGGCCTTTGAAATGATCTTTAATATTGAATTGTTTAAGGATGATGCTGCCTCTTATAAAGTGGTTTCAATTGTTCCTTTAGCCTTTCCGTTAATTGCAGGTGCGGGTACCATGACTACAATAATTTCATTAACGGTTGATTATAATGAACTGAATATTGCCATAGCAGCCTTTTTAAACATTATAGTTGTCTATGTTGTATTGAAGTTGACAAAAAAGATCGAAAGTTTATTGGGAGAAGGAGGGATAGCAATTCTTAAAAAGGTTTTTGGCATAATTTTGTTAGCGATAGCGGTAAAATTGTTTGCAGATAATGCGAAAGAATTATTTGCTTTTGGAGAATCGGTAGCAAACACTGCACATTAAATCATTATGAGATCTATTACTTTATTATTTTCATTGTTTCTTAGCCTACAATTAAATGCGCAAGTTTTTAACTATGGTTATAAAGATTTAGCGTTTAAAAATTTACTTGAAAACGGCATTTGCTTTTTAAAGACTGGTGATTCAATTTTTGATGCCAGCATGCTAGATGCCTTGGACAAGTATTGGACGATTTCTGAGTTCACTTCCGTAGAAAAATACAAACATCCTCCAAAGGAAATGACAGCTTTATTTGTCACGACCAAAACACGTACAAAAAAACACATGATGGATCGAAAGAATCAGCATGTACTGGTTCTACAGCCGGCAGTTGCCTGGAAAAAAGATAAACAAGTGCCCTTTGATCAAACCTTAGGCTACATGTACTATAATGGTTTTTATGAGTTGCTCGAACATGAAGATGAGCATTTATTTAATCGATACATCATTCAAATTTTAAATAAAGGGCTCACAATTATCAAAGAGAAAAAATTCCACAATAACAATCTTGATCTAAACGAACAAATTGCTGGTGAAATTATTGAACGTCAAAAAGGCTTGCTCGGAAATACATTAATACTAAACCGAGAAGCTTTAGTACACTTTGTTGACATCAAGCAAATCGAAAAAAACAACATCACCAATCGTTTATATGCCAAAGGGGATTTTTATGGTGCCTTGAATACTGAAAGTAGAACAGAATATCTTTTGTATTATTCAGTAAATACAAGAACCGAACTTTCTCTAATTAACATTCTAACTGGCGAGATCATCTATACCAAACATTTTCCTGAAGGATATACATTGATCAAACCAAAAGAAATAAAATTGCTTGCCC
>JAUHXX010000273.1 GCA_030426825.1 Bacteroidia bacterium
TGCTTGCAGATGTAATGTAGTCTGCGGAGTTATAGGTTCCGGATTGAATTTGATTATCTCCACTAATTGTAGAAATGACAGAATTGTCTTCATCCAATAAATAGAAAGTAGCCTCAGCCCCTATAGGAAATCCGTTTTCATAATCTAAAATGATTTCAGAATCTTTAGGGGAGTAGGACGTGCTGGCAGTGTAATCAATATTGAATGTGTCGGTTAGAGCTAAGTCATTCGCACTAAAAGCAAGTGGAAATTCGGCATCCAAAAATATGTCCATTGTTGATCCAGGGAACAATTCATCAGACCCTGCATTCACATTGCCATAGGGGTTAATGTTCAATTCATAACCTAAAAAGATAGAGTCAGAAAGGTTTTCTATAAAATCCGTTACGTTAGAATTGGTGTTGTTTATAGAAAGTGGGTATTCTGACGGAACATAATCATAGAGCCCACCAGAGGCAGGGTTGATATTGATATTCGTATTTAAATTAGGAAAAGATAAGGGTACAGTTGTCCCAGTTTTTGAATTATATCCTTCAATTAATGTGATTTTCGACTGAGCAATAAGGTTGAATCCGTTCTTGATGACAATATTTAAATCTATTGAATCGATATCAATCATGCCACCTAATACTTTATCCATGAATGGTAGTTTCAAACCAGTGGTATCTGTTAATTGATAACTACCAAAATAGCCCTTAGCATAGTAGGGTAGCATGTCTCTAAAGGTTAAATCGTATTCAATTGAGTCCTGGTTTGTAATGTCGAACGTGTTGACTGTTTCGTTAGAGGCTACGCTAATGTCTCCAGAAATCATATTGAATAGGTCTCCACTAACACCAGTTAAATCTAATCTAAATCCTTGCATATTAATTGTGGCAGAACCTGTAGCCGGATTTGCTTGAGTGCCAGCGTCCAATAAAAACTCTCTAAGGAATGGTGCCCCACCGTCAAATATCTTGGGGAAGTTGATAGTGACCTTCGTTTTACCAGGCCATGGACTTTTTAATCCCATTTCAACAGTTCCCTGACTAACGATAACTTCTTTTAACTCTATTTGATCTAGAACGTAAGCTTGATCATAAACATCACCGTAAGTAAAACCTGGACTAACCGTTAAGTTTGGCACATTTACCGCCAATTTTTTCTCAATTGTTGTGTCTGGAAGATCAATTAAGGTGTCTACACTAAAGCTGTAAACGGATTCCTGAAATACAATTGAAAGATAGTTGTCATTATTAGTTGCTTGATAGTCAAGAGGGATAAGGTCTCCTAAGGTCAAATGTCCATGAACAATAGGTGCAGCCCAATTACTATCCCAAGAGGTTTTCTCCTTTTTACAAGAAGCAAGGGATAGACCAACTACTGCTACTAAAATAACTGCTTTTGACATGGACTTCATAATCATGATGACGAAAATAGCCATTAATTCGTTTGTTGCAACCTGAATTAGTTGGGCTTTTCACAATTAAAGTATTGAAAACTTCATATTTAGAATAAAGTTTAATTTTGTATTCAAAGATGGGAATGACGAAATATAGATTACTTAACAACGAAGAACTGGCGACATTTGAAGATGAATTCGTAAAATATTTGGTTGTTAACGGTATAAGCGCAGATGATTGGAAAAATATGTTGGAAGAGGACGCTGAAAATGCGCAAAAGATAGTCGATTTATTTTCAGATGTAGTGTTCGAAAAAGTGATGAGACAAACAAAGTTCCTTGTAATTAAAAGAAAAGCGTATATCCAGTCAATTCAATGCAATTCAGATAAAATGGTAATGGCGGCTCTTTCCACCAAAGATTCAACCATTGATTTAACGAATTTTGATTTCTCCTCAATTACTGATTTTTCAGCATTTGAAGTTCATAAAGCTGAAAAGCCTTACAGCAAACAACGAGAGCAGGAGATGTTTGATTTAACCGAAATTGGTTATTCTATTTCAAACGGTGAATTGTTTAAAGCCCTTATATTGGCGACAGTAGATTAAAACATTAAGTATGGAAGATGCAAGAACAGTAGATTATTCTAGAACTACGATTACAGAGTTAATGATTCCTTCATTTGCAAACTTTTCTGGTAAAGTTCACGGGGGTATATTATTA
This sequence comes from Bacteroidia bacterium, assembly GCA_030426825.1. Lineage (GTDB taxonomy): Bacteria > Bacteroidota > Bacteroidia > Flavobacteriales_D > Crocinitomicaceae > Paracrocinitomix. Next base: position 2,105 of record JAUHXX010000273.1, read on the forward strand.
TCGCTGATGGATAAAGTGGCTTATGTTTGTGCTTCTAAGCATTCCGGAACCTACTGTGTTACAGTAAGTGTAGACGGTGTTGAGTTCAAGGAACCGGTAGAAGTAGGGGAATTAGTGAGTTTGGCGGCTTCTATTAATTATGTCGGGAATTCTTCAATGATTATAGGGATAAGAGTGGAGTCATTGAAACCTAAAACAGGAGAATCAAAGCATACGAACTCATGTTATTTTACCATGGTAGCAAAAAATGAGGATGGTAGTTTGTGCAAGGTTCCACGTCTGATATTAGAGAATCAGCAAGATGTCCGCCGATTTTATGATGGGAAAATTTTGAAGAAAATGAGGCGCCAAATCTCTAATGTGCTAGACGCAGAGGTAAAGGCAATTAGTGAAGATGATATGATTGAATCATTAAACGAAGACCGTTGTCTTATCGGATATCCGAATTAATTATTTGATTTGTAACGAATTATTCCTGATGCGTTATGAGGATGTAAAAACTTTATTAAGGTGGTTTCCACTGCAAAAGTGAAGTATTTATTTATGTGGTTTTAAAAAGAGTTCATTCGCGATACGGATGAGCTCTTTTTGGTTAGCAGAATGCGTAAACTTTTGCTAATTCATTAAATCCTTCTTGAAGACTTTCTGTTTCCAATTGTGCAATGGCAAATATCACTTGCTGATTTTCTTTTTTATCAAGATGCACAACATCTTCTAGTTCAGTGTTTGATATGGTATGACCGATTTTGTTGGGGTTATTGGTATACCACCTGAATGGAACTCCCTTTTGGTCTAATAACTGCGCAATAATTTTCCCCTTTTTGCCAGCTCCCCACAGTTTTAATGGAATGTCAGAACGATAATCCACGTTTAAAAAATGCTTGACTTTTAAATGAATGAAGGTATTATCAGCATAATTTGGGTCGTTACGAGATGTTCTGGATGAATAATCTCTCCAGTAATGCAATATTTTATTTACCGGAACTACTTGAATGGCGTGGGTGTAAAACTTAAAACATAGATCGTAATCTTCAGGATATTCCAAATTTTTAAAGCCTTCTATTTTGTCTAAAACTTCCCTGCTTGTCATCCAGCAAGGAGAAGGAATAACGCATTCCTTATAGATATGCTTGTAGTGCGTGTTAGTATCAATTAAATCATTTAACCAATTCTGGTATTTTCGATATCCATCTCCAATTCCACCTTCTGCAAAGTATTCAACCTTAGCAGTGGCTACTGCTCCTGTTTTACCATTTATTGCCTCAAACAAACATTGAAGCTTTTCTCTATGCATAATATCATCCGCATCCATTCGTGTAATAAAGTTGTACTTTGAGTTCTCAAAGGCCAGTGATAATGCATGTATTATTCCTTCACCTTTATTATCCAGAACGTTTATGCGTTTATCTTTTTCTGCAAATTGAGTCAACAATGTTTTGGATTGATCAGTTGAATGATCGTTGATAGCTATCAGTTCCCATTCTTTGAAGGTTTGATTCACAATTGATTCTATGCACTCTGTTAGAAAAGTGGCCGCATTTCTCACTGGCATTAGAATAGAAATCATTTAACAAATTTAGCAATGATTCTGCGTCACAATCAAATAATTCTATTTCGAAGACAAATAATAAATCAGGAAGAGCTAAGAGTAATGGACTGTGCTGATTTGAAGAAAAAATTCGGAGATTGAATAAAAAAAAACGCTATGAAATTCTTGACCTTATTTATTGCCCTCGTCTTTTGCTCTTCTGTTTTAGCTCTGAAAGAAAAAACCAAAAGAGATTCGTCTGTTGCTGCGAGAGTGTCGTTGGAAAAGAAAAGTGAGCTACTAATGCCTAGGGAGCTTTCTAAAATTCTTTTTAAACGTATTAATCGTCAGGTTTCTAAAATTGACTATGCGTTGATAAGTCATTCTAATTTGATTGTACTAGAATTTTTGGATATTTCAAATTTTGATAATTGTATTCGAGAAAATCGATATCCTACGAAAACTCAATTTTGTGAAATCTATCAATTGAATGATCAAACCTTAAGGTTAAAGTATAAAAATCTGATTGGAGAAAAAGTGTACTTATACGATCATTATTTTAAGCGCAACACTTATCTCCAGTCAATTATTGATGTTGTTTTGGTTCACGACAGGCATCAAGAAAGTCCATACATAGCGGCAGTAACAGATATTGATTCGGAAAAACATATTTATTACGCATGGGCGAGTTCAAAACTGCATGATATCGAACAGTTCGGAGAAAAAATAGCCAAAGACTACACTGGAATGAGAAAAATGAATGCTTTCATAGACTAATATAAATAAGAGAAAGTTTTCTAAGACTCACTCGAAGAATTTGATGATTCATTCAATGTAGTATCTTCTCTTATAGATGAATATAAAAATGCTGAAAAAAGTGATTATATTGATTGGAATTTAGAAGATATAGAGTACGATAATTAATGATTTTAATAGAAAAATAGTAGATGGCCGTATGGCGCAATGGTAGCGCAGTGGATTTCGGTTCCAAGGGTTGGGGGTTCGAGTCCCTCTGTGGTCGTTTTTAATATAATTCAGTTATTCACTTTTTTGGTTCCTTTTTGGTTGAATTTTCTTTATCCTTTATTAACCATAATGTCTCCTTTATTGCTTCTTTGTCTACTTTACTGGTTATATTGTCTTTAATACTATTGTTTCTATACTTATGGATTCTTTTTCTCTTCTTTTTCTAAATAAATTGCTCTTTTATCCAAATACTACTTAGAATCTGTACCAATTTTATTGTTCTCATTTTCAGCTAATGCATCATATCTAATACATAAAGCACTTTTAGCAGCTAAAGCTCTTGACATTTTACCCTTAGCTCTACCATTAGCATTGCTTATTATCTTAGTCTAATAAATAATACCATATTTTGGAGTCTTTTTTTTTGCTCTCATGGCTTTAAATAAAGCCTTTTCAGCACCCATAATTTATATAGTAGATGCACTACATTTAGCAAGATTTATAAGAGAACCTGCTTTAGATATCAACTTAGCAGCAA
>JAUHXX010000274.1 GCA_030426825.1 Bacteroidia bacterium
AAAATCACATCAATGTTTTCTAAATCTTCGCCGTTCAAGTTAGGTGATTGCATTAAAATCTCTGCTTTAGAACGGATGATTGCTAAAGGCGTGAGCAGCTCATGAGATAAGTTTTGAGCATATTCTGAAACTTTCTTTTTATTCTTTTTGCTCATTAGTCATCTTTAAAAATGTAACCCACGCCGTAAAGCGACTTGATGTAATCGTTTGCCCCGGCGGAATTAAGTTTCTTTTTGAGGTTTTTTAAATGACTATAGACAGAATCAGAGGATTCTGAAAAATCCATATAATCGCCCCATAAGTGTTCTGAAATAGATGATTTTGTAACAACTCGATTACGGTTGTAAAACAAGTACAACATTAAATCATATTCTTTTTTGGTGAGCTTCAGTGATGTGGTGTTTACTTTTACTTCTTTTGCATCAGTATTGATGGTGATTTCATTGAATTCTAATAAGGCCGTCCCACTTTGTTTTTTTCTTCGAATAATTGATTTGATTCGGGAATTTAATTCTGAAAGGTGAAATGGTTTGGTGAGGTAGTCATCAGCCCCAAGATCAAGGCTTAGCACCTTATCGTCAATGTTAGAGTTAGCGGATAAAACGATTATACCAGTTTCTCTTTTTTGGGCTTGTATTTTACTTAATAGCGGAAGGCTATTTCCGTCAGGCAGAATTAAATCTAAAATAATACAATCGTAATCGTGATTCTCAATTTTATCTTGTGCTTCTAAAATTGATTTAGCCGTTTCACAATTATAGCCACCTTCATTAAAATAAAGTAAAACTGATTTTAGCAGTTCACGATCATCCTCTATGAATAATAGCTTCATCCATCACAAGATTAGTGATTTATTCTATAAAGTCAAGGAAGGATTAATTATTTCTTAGCTCTTTTAATTCCGCTTCTTTTTTCTCTCTTGCTGCTCCTTTTAAAAGTTTGCCATTCCAGAATAATTTCGTTCCGACTTCTTTACCTTTTTCGTCATAGAATATCCAATAGCCATGCTTCACTGCATGCTTGTACCGCGTCATTTTTTGCATTTTACCGTTGGGGTAGTAATAGGCCACATTTCCTTCTAAGTTCCCATCAACATATTTCCCTTCTCGTTTTACTTTAGAGTTTTCATGATATTCCTTGAATTCACCGTGTAAAACCCCATTTTTGTAATACTCGTATTTGGCTACACGAAGCTGATTGTTTTTAGGCTCATAGAAGTAGACTTTTTGTCCGTTCAGTTTGCCATTTTCATAAGTTTCTTGGTAAGAAATAATACCTCTGTCATCATAATAAACCCAGGTACTATCTTTCTCTTGATTTACATATTTACCTTGCCCCATGAGATACCCAGAAAGATGATAAATTTTAGAGCGTGCAAGTTTGCCGTTATTCGAAAAATGCATAACAGCCTGCACTGATCCATCTTCGTAGTAGTAGACAAACTTTCCATAAGGTTTGTCATCTTTGAATTGACCTATGTATTTGTACTGCTTTACCTTTTCATAAGGTTTTTTCCATACACCTTGTTTACGGCCTTGGCTATCTACTTTATTGATGTCTGTTTGTGCTATTGATCCTAGCGAAAACGCGAGGCTCAAGATTACAATAAGGGTTTTCATTCTATTCATTTTAGTTCTTTTGCGACAGTCTGCAAATCTTTGAAAATATAATCTGCTTTTGACAAAACGTTACTGCCATTTGTCAACATTATGGTTTTCATTCCCAATTTCATACCAAAATCAATGTCTGATTCCGAATCGCCAATTAAAAGACATTTTTTAAAATCGATATCTGGATAGTCTTTTTGAGCTTGTAGGCCCATGCCAGTTCCAGGTTTTCTGTAGTTGCTGTTTTGAGCTTTTAATTGTGGCGCGAAGTAATAGTGCTCTATTTTACCGCCATATCCTTCAAAAACATTAGACAAATACCCGTGGATGTCTGCCAAGTCATCTTCCGTCATCATGCCTCTGCCAATTCCTTGCTGATTAGTTACCACCACGATTCGTTTAAACAGCCCATTGAACTGGGCTATTGCCTCCGGAACACCATCCAGAATTCTTAATTCATTCAATTGCTTGACGTAATCATCTATCAGACGTTCGTTAATAACGCCATCTCTATCCAAAAACAAGGTCCAACTTTTGTCTATTCCGAGTTCCCTTAGCGGTATGGATACGTCTTTTTCGAATTGTTGATAGTCACTGGGGATACCAATATCCATGAAATAATCTTCATAAATTTTGGCCCTTACATTGCCATTGCCACATTGAATTTCTAAATACTCCTTTTCAAATGAGAATATTGGGCTGTCAGGGAAATTTTGTACAATTGATTTAGAGATACAATAGATCCCTCCATTAATTACACCTTTATCCTTGGGTTCTTTTTCATTAAACGCAGTCACAGTGCCATCTTCTTTGATATCAATTGTACCGTATCGATCAAAGTTTGTTATAGCTTTTGCCGCCAATGTGCATTCTGACTGATGCACAGCTTCTAATGATCTCAGGTCAATGTCAAAAAAAGTGTCACCATTAATAACGAAACAAGCATCTCCCTTGATTTTTTCTAAGGCAAGTTGAATTCCTCCTCCTGTGCCCAGGCGTTCTTTCTCTTTAGCGTATTTGATCTGAATTCCTAAATACTGTGAACCAAAATCGGCTTCAATCATTTCCCATTTATAGCCCACAGATAACACAACTTTTTCAATGCCTTGGGTACATAAATAAGCGAATAGGTAATGTAAAAAAGGTTTGTTGTTTACTGGGGCTAAGGGTTTAGGGAATTCTCCTATGGCGTCTCTTAACCGAGTACCGAGTCCACCGGCCAGGATTATTGCTTCTGTTATTTTATTGTCCACGAGTCTAGACCGTTATGAGTAAACTGATAATTCATGACATCACCACCGAATTTATTTAGGGCTTCAATAACCTTGTAGCGATTGACTTCTTCTGCAAAAAACATCATAAATCCTCCACCGCCAGCTCCGGAAATTTTCCCTCCGGTAGCACCCGCCTTTAAGGCTGAGTCGTAAATCTCATCAATTTGCGCATTGCTAATCCCTTGCGCCATTTGCTTTTTATTGAGCCAGCTTTCATGTAAGATTTTCCCAATTGTAGATACATCTGATTTTAAGAATGCCTTTTTCATGGCAAAAGCCTGCTGCTTTAATTCGTGCATGGCGTCAATGGGTTTACTATCCGATTTTTTAACATTGTCAATTTGCTGCTCGATTATTTTTGCAGATTCACGGGAAGTCTTGGTGTAGTATAGAATGAGGTCAAAATTGAGCTCATTGATAAAGCTTTTTTTTGTTCTCAAAGGGTTGACAATTACTTTATCATCCGCTAAAAATTCCATGAAGTTTACCCCACCAAAAGTCGCGGCATATTGGTCTTGCTTTCCACCGGCCATTCCTAGATCAATTCGCTCAATATCATAGGCCAAATGTGCAATATCATATTCGCCTAAAGGCAGCTGGAGCCATTCAACAAAAGCGCCTAAAATTGAAACAACTAAAGTAGATGAGGTCCCCAATCCACTTCCGGTAGGTACATCCATAGATGTAGTCATATCAAATGATAATGGTGTTTTGCTAAAATCTTTTACAATACGGTTATAGATTCCAATTTGCAGGTCTATTTCACCATTAAGTGGTAGTTGAGCAGCTGCATCAAATTCATAGGTTTTTGATCGATCAGCGTTGGTAAATTTAATTTTACCGGAGTCGTTAGGAATGATGGTGGTACGGGCAAATAAACTGACCGTGGCATTTAATATGGCTCCTCCAAACATGTCCGAATAAGGACTGACGTCTGTTCCGCCTCCAGCGAGACCCAACCTAAATGGCGCTTTACTTCTAATTATCATTAAGAGTAAAGTTAATAAGAAAGTGATTCAATTAGTTTAAGTTGTGATACAGTTTTACAACCTTGGCTGTTAACTTGTCCCACAAGTACTTTTTCTTTTCCTCTTTAAGGTTTGTTTTAAACTCCTCTTCTTTATTGTCAGAATAGAATGAGGTCAGGGCTTCGGCAATTTCATCAGTTGATTGAGAAGTGACATATCCCACCTTATTATGCGGCACCATCTCAGGTAAGCCACCTACATTGGTTACTAAAATTGGGATTTCAAAATGATAGGCGATTTGTGTTACACCAGATTGAGTGGCATTTTTATAAGGTTGAGCTATGATATCCGAAGCACAAAAATATTGACCAACTTCTGAATCTTTGATGAATGAATTGACGACAATAACATCCTCTTCTAGCTGCAGTTCTTTAATTTGGGCTTGGTACTTTTCTTCGTTAGAATAATACTCTCCAGCGACCAGTAATTTGAGGTTCTGCTGTTTATAATCCATTTTAGAAAAAGCCTCCAGTAATAAATCAAGGCCCTTGTAATCTCTTATAATTCCGAAAAATAAAATGTAATTAAATTGAGGGTCTAAGTTTAACAAACGCTTGGCTTTTTCTTTCGTGTAAATCTCTCCGAAATTATCAAACAAGGGATGCGGATTGAAGTCGCGAGGCTTCAATTTATCAAATAAAGCCAGATCATTTTCAACCGACTTGGACATGGATATAAATGCGTCAATTGGTTTTAAAAAGTATTTGGTAAACTGTTTATCTCCAATTCGACTTTCATGGGGAATCACATTATCTAAGATGGTAATGATTTTAGTATGCTTGTTTTTCTTTGCTTTTCGAGCAATGGTTCCGAAGCAAGGGCCCATAAAAGGGAGCCAATATTTGAAAATCAGAATGTCTGGTTTCAAACGCTTTATTTCATTTCCAACTTTTACCCAGTTCATTGGATTAACGGAACTCACTTTTCTAGTGATCTTGATGTTATTTGGAGCTGGCTCTTCACTGTATTGCGTTTTACCTGGAAATAAGAAGTTAGGATATTGTGTTGTAAAAGTGAATATTTCTACATCATGTCCTTCATCTTGAAATTGAAGTGCAAGACGTTCGTTGTAAGAAGCAAGCCCACCCCTAAACGGATGTGCAGTTCCAACTATAATTATTTTTTGAGGTGTAGAATCCAATTAGATTTCTTTTTCTATCAGATAATTGTTTCGAGTCGTTGAATTTCTACCGATTAATTCAGCTAT
>JAUHXX010000275.1 GCA_030426825.1 Bacteroidia bacterium
AACATGCTAACGCATACCTCTGCTTCTACTTTTGCTGAGCATGGTATTTACATGAATGCCGTTGATACTGGTTGGGTAACTGATGAAGATCCTATTGAATTATCAAAAAAGAAAGAAGAAGAACATGATTTTCAACCGCCTCTTGATATTGTAGATGGTGCGGCTAGAGTTCTTGACCCTTTGATTGACGGCATCAACACGGGTAAACATTGGTGTGGAAAGTTTCTTAAAGATTATCGTCCAATAGACTGGTAAATGGCAAACTGGACACATTTTTATCTGATCAGAATAGAATTCTTAGGATTTCGGTATCACGGTTGGCAACCTCAACCTGGCCTTAAAAGTGTTCAAGGAATGATGGATAAAACCTTCAAGTTCATTTTTCAGCATGAAAATTTTAAAACTCTTGGCTGTGGTAGAACTGATGCTAAAGTATCGGCAGATGATTTTGCCCTTGAGCTATTCAGTTTCGAAGAATTAGACACTGAACAATTGCTCCATGATTTAAACTTTAATCTCCCAGCGGATATTCGTGCCAAGTCAGTTGAGCAAATAAATGGCGATTTCAATATCATTCAACATCCCAAAATAAAAGAATACCATTATTTGTTCTCTTGTGAAGACAAAACACATCCCTACAATGCTGCATTTATCAATAACTTCAGAAATCCTTTAGACATTGAACTGATGATGCAAGCAGCACAACTTTTTGAGGGTAATCACAACTTTAAACGATACGCCAGCAAACCTTCGAATAATGCCGTTTTTGAACGAGAGATTCTACTTTCTGAAATTGTGCCGAATCGAAAATTGGTCGCAGATTTTCTACCTGAATCTTCCTATTTATTCAAGGTAAGATCTAGAGGATTTTTACGTTATCAAGTAAGGTTAATGATGGGTGCACTTGTTGATGTTGGCCAAGGAGTTTGGACATTGGATGAGTTGAAAGAATCTTTATCAAACCCAGCCGGACCAAACATTAAGCACATTGCCCCATCATCCGGATTGTGTTTGCATAAAGTTGAATTTTAATTGATGAACCATGAAAATCGAAAACGTCAATCAACTAAGAGAGCTTTACGAAAACCCTAAGGGTAGAACACTTAAAAAAGAATTGGCTGCACTCGATAAACATTGCAAACACTTTCTAAGTCTATCCCCATTTATGGTTATTTCTTCATTTTCGTCAAATGGTGAAATGGATGCTTCACCAAGAGGTGGATTACCTGGCTTTGCAAAAATTTTAAATGACCAACAGATCATTATTCCGGATGCAAAAGGCAATAATCGGTTAGATAGTCTTAGAAACATTGTTGAAACTGGGCAAGTTGGCACTCTTTTTTTGATTCCAGGTATTGATGAAACATTAAGATTAAACGGATCAGCAGAAATTAGAACAGATCAGCACTACTTAGACCTTTTCAGTGAGGAGAAAAATCCTCCAAAAACATGCATTTTGATAAATGTTACCACCGTTTTTCTACATTGTGCTAAAGCCTTGATGCGCTCAGACCTTTGGAAGGATACGTACAAGGTTGATCCGAAAGATTTGCCGACAATGGGCCAAATGTTAAAAGATCAACTTCAATCTGATACCCCTCCAGAATCAAGAGAAGAAATGATTAAAAGATATCAAAATGATCTTTAATCAGCTGACATCCAATCATCAACTTAATAACTACCCAGATTAGCATTTCAATCCGCTTAACAAGTTTTGACAACTCGTTTAGTAAACATATTGTACATTTACTTTCACAAAAATCGGCCCTATGACGAAAAGAATTCTCGGTTTAACTATGCTGTTTATTACAGGATCAACCTTTGCACAATCTAAATTTGAATATCCCACAACTGAAAAACGAGATAGCTCTGCAGTTTATTTCGGAACTAAAGTTGAAGATCCGTATAAATGGCTTGAGGATGATAGATCAGAAGAAACTGCGGATTGGGTTAAACGCCAAAACGAATTTACTTTTGATTATTTAGGTCAGATCGCCTATGCCGAGCAGCTAAAAAACAGAATGTCGGAGTTGTGGAATTATGAAAAGCTGGGCGCACCATTTGTTCGTGGGGGAGTGACTTACTATTTTAAAAATGACGGACTTCAAAATCAATATGTTATTTACGCGGAAAAAGATGGAAAAGAGACAGTTTTCTTAGACCCTAATAAGTTTAGAGAAGATGGAACCATCTCATTAGGGCAAGTTAGTTTTTCTAAGGATGGCTCGAAGGTTGCCTATGCCATTTCTGAAGGAGGGTCAGACTGGAGAAAAATAATCGTAATGGATCCGGCAACAAAAAAAATTACTGAAGACACATTGATGGATGTAAAGTTTTCAGGAATTTCTTGGAAAGGAAATGAGGGATTCTATTATTCAAGTTATGACAAGCCAGAGGGCAGTGAATTATCAGCTAAAACAGACCAACATAAACTTTATTATCACAAATTGGGCACCAATCAAAAAGATGATCAAGTAGTTTTTGGAGCAAAAGAAGAACAAAAAAGGAGATATGTTGGTGGAGATGTAACTGAAGACGGTAAATATTTATTTATTACCGCATCTATTTCAACTTCTGGAAATGAGTTGTACATGGTTGATTTAACATCTAAAGAGCAAACCATTCAAACGGTTGTTGATCACTTTGATAGTGATAGTTACGTGATTGAAAATGAAGGGTCAAAATTGTTTATTGTCACCAATTTAGATGCACCAAACAAACGAGTGGTAACCGTAGATGCAAAAAAACCTCAACCTGAAAACTGGGTTGATTTTATTCCTGAAACAGAGAATGTTTTGAGTCCATCAACCGCTGGTGGAAACTTTTTTGCTCAATATATGCAAGACGCCATTTCTGTTGTCAAGCAATATGATTACTCTGGTAAATTAATTCGCGAAGTTGAGTTACCAGGAGTGGGAACAGTTAGAGGTTTCGGGGCTAAGAAAAAAGAAAAGCACCTCTACTATTCTTTTACCAATTATCATACACCAGGAAGCACATACAAATATGAAATTGCTACAGGAAAATCAGAATTATATTGGTCACCAAAGATTGATTTTTCAATGGATCAATTTGAATCAAAACAAGTCTTTTACAAATCAAAAGATGGCACAAAGGTGCCTATGATCATCACCTACAAGAAAGGCCTAGAAATGGATGGCAATAACCCAACTATATTATATGGTTACGGTGGATTTAATGTGAGCTTAACACCATCATTTAGATTATCAATGGCCGTTTGGATGGAACAAGGAGGAATTTATGCTGTTCCTAACTTAAGAGGTGGCGGAGAATATGGAAAGGAATGGCATGATGCCGGAACGCAGCTAAAAAAGCAAAACGTATTTGATGATTTCATTGCTGCTGCAGAATACTTGATTGAAAATAAATACACCTCTTCAGAGTACCTTGCTATAAAAGGTGGATCAAATGGAGGGCTTTTAGTTGGTGCAGTGATGACACAACGACCAGATTTAATGAAAGTGGCCCTACCAGCAGTTGGTGTACTTGATATGCTCCGCTATCATACTTTCACAGCAGGAGCAGGATGGGCATACGACTACGGAACGTCTGAGCAATCAGAAGAAATGTTCAAGTATTTATTGGGCTATTCACCTGTGCATAATGTGAAAGCGGGAACTGAATATCCGGCGACTATGGTAACAACCGGTGACCATGACGACAGAGTTGTTCCGGCACATTCTTTCAAATTTATTTCAGAATTACAGGCAAAGCAAGCCGGAGATAATCCAGTGCTGATCAGAATTGAAACCAATGCTGGCCATGGTGCAGGAACACCTGTTTCTAAACAAATAGATGCAACTGTTGATGAGATGTGTTTTATTCTCTATAACATGGGAATTACAGAATTGAAATGAACGAATTAGCGTTTTTTAAACGTTTCTGAATCTAAGTCTGGCCATTTTAAATCCATTGATTCTAAAGCTTTTACGATTAACTTAGCAATGAAGTTGACCTTCACCCAGTTTTTATCTGATGGAATGATATTCCATGGAATGTCATTGCATTTTTTGAAGATTTCTTCGTACACTTTCATGTAGTTATCCCATTGCTTTCTAGAGCTCCAATCTCCATCATTGTGTTTCCAGTATTTCAATGGATTTTCAATTCTTTCGGTCAGGCGTTCTAACTGTTCTTCTTTAGATATATGTAGATAGCACTTCACGATTTTAGTCCCTGAAGCCTCTAATAATTTTTCGAACTGGTTGATTTGTTCGTATCGTTGTTCAATTACTTTTTTAGGATGCGTACCCAGAACAGTAGGCACTAAAATATCTTCGTACTGAGAACGATTAAAAATATGAATCATCCCATTTGCCGGAGTGACTTTATGAATTCTCCAAAGAAAATCATGCGCAAATTCTTCTTCTGTGGGCTTTTTAAATCCATAAACTCTGCATCCCAACGGATTCACCCCTGAAAAAATTCTTCTTACCGTTCCATCTTTACCAGAAGCATCAACACCTTGAAGAATCAAGAGTAAACTTTTTGATCCGTCTGCGTAAAGTACCCGTTGCAACTCAGCTATCCGTGTAATTAATTCTTTATTTTCAGCTTTAATTTCTTCTTTATTCCAGCCTTTTGGTTCAATGGTTGAGTGTTTTTCTAGCATGATTTCTTAAATAATTTAAAGTCAATTCATGAAGTTAATTATTTTCGTCTGATTGAAAACCTATGAGCAACAGACTTAATTCCTTAAGAAACGAATTTGGGTGTGCCTATTTAGTAGTGATTACAATTTTCTTATGGGTAATCATTATGAAAGAAGGTGAGGGCGCCATCAACCTTACGCTGGGAATGGGTATGGCAGCAGTTGTTATTTTTTATAGTCACAAACTAAAGAAAAAAGGTGTTGCGAAAAAATTTGATTTTCTGGCAACCGAATCTGAATTTACAAATTCATTAATACAGCTAATCACAGCTGTAATTAAAGAGGATAAAAAAGAATCATCAAGTGAAATACACTTTTTAGAAAATGCCCTCCTCAAGTATTACTCAACTGACCGTGTCAAAACACTTTTGACTCAGATTAATAAGCATGCAACAAAA
>JAUHXX010000008.1 GCA_030426825.1 Bacteroidia bacterium
TCATTGGCTCAAGGTGACGACTGTGCAACCTCGGTCTCCGTGACTCCAGGTTCGTATACAGCGAATGCTATTACTCAAGCAACAGCATCTGGAATTGGTGGTGGAGCTGGTACTTATGACGGTGCTTGGTACTCTTTTACGGCCACCTGTGATGGTACAATTGATGTTAATTCATGCTTGGGTGGAACAGATACTAGGCTGTATATTCACGACGGTACATCAGGATGCCCTGTTTCTGGGTCTCTAGCAAACAATGATGATTCTTGCCCAACCACACCAACAGGGTCGAATTTTGCCTCTTCAGTTACTGGAGTTCCCGTTACAGCGGGAACAACTTACTATATTGAATGGGACGACCGTTGGTCTCCTAACGGTTTTGACTGGAGTTTAACTTTCAATTCTCCATCACCAAACAATATCGTTGTTTCAGGATTAACTTCTTCTGGAGTTGCTATTGATTGGGATCCAGCTGGAACAGAAACTGCTTGGAATTTGGAATATGGTCCTTCAGGATTTACACCAGGTTCGGGGACTGTTCTAAATGTTACAGCTGGTTCAGATACCACAATTACTGGTTTAAATCCTGAAACTACATACGACTATTATATTATTGCACTTCCTGGACCTTGCGGAGGAACAGCAGGACCACTTTCGTTTACTACGCTTCCTGTTTGTCCAGTACCAACTGGTTTAACTTCAACTCCTGGAGCAACCAACGCCATGTTAGATTGGACTCCCGGAGGAATTGAAACAGAGTGGGACGTTGAATACGGAACAACAGGAATGTTATTAGGGTCAGGAACTCAAGCTTACGGAATCGTATTGGGATCTGATACTACAGTTACAGGTCTAGCTGGATCAACAGATTACGATTGGTATGTGAGAGCTGTATGTGATTTAGTAGCTCCAAAGGATACTTTCTCTTTATGGGTAGGTCCTGAAATGTTTACAACCGACCCAGTTTGTCCAGCACCAACTGCACTAGATACAGCAGGTGGTAACGAATTTACAGCAGGGTTAACTTGGACTCCAGGTGGATTAGAATCTATGTGGAACTATGAATGGGGAACAGCAGGATTCACTCCGGGCTCTGGTACTTTAGTTACTGGAACCAATTCTCCAGCTGGGCCAAATAACATTATTACAGGCTTAATTCCTGGAATGACTTATGAATTTTATGTACAAGCTGATTGTGGCGGTGGTTTAGGAACTTCTACTTGGGCTGGACCATTCACATGGACACAACCAACTTATTGTAACGACCCGTCTGCAGGAAACTTCGCTAACTTAACTACAAATTCTGTAGATTTTTCGTGGACTTCAAACGGAACTGAAACTGATTGGACAATTGAATATGGGATTAATGGATTTACTTTAGGTTCTGGTACTCAAGTTCAAACTACTAGTACTACTGAAGCAATTACAGGTTTAAACGCAGATACAGATTACTGTTTCTATGTTCAAGCAAATTGTGGTTCAACACCAGATTCTTCATCTGCGTTCGTTGGTCCGTTCTGTATTACTACATTACCAACTTGCTTCATGCCTTCAAACTTGAACGCAATCAACATTACTACAACTGCGGCTAACCTAATGTGGCAAGCAGGTGGTTCAGAAACTGCATGGGCAGTTGAATGGGGTGCACCAGGATTCACACCAGGATCAGGAACTGGTTCAGCGAACCCTACAACAACAAATCCTCATTACGCAACAGGTTTAACTCCAGGTGCATCTTATGATTTCTATGTACAAGCAATTTGTGGTGCAGGAGATTCATCTCAATGGACTGGTCCATATACGTTCACAACTTTATGTGCACCAGTGATTCAAGCGCCTTATGCTCAAAATTTTGACGGATCATTAGCTACACCGGCTTGTTGGTCAAATCCAAATATTGGAGAAACCTGGAAATTCCAAGTTTCAGGTGGTTTTGGTCCGGATTATGGTGTTGCTGGTTCTGTTGATCACACAACCGGTAATGGTAACTTTACATGGATTGATGCCTCGGGAACAATTGGTGCGAATGAACTTATTTCACCAATGATTGATATCTCAGGATTAACAACTCCTGCAGCAGGTTTTTGGATTTTGAGTAATAATATTATTGATGGAGCCCAAAATACGGTTTCAATGTTCGTTTGGGATGGAGCTGCTTGGGTTCAAATGGGTACCTATGGTGGAAACAATTCTGAATGGGTTGAGATAGAGTTTAATGTTCCTGCTGGAATTCCAGATACGACACAATTTAGATTAGTACAGAATGTATCAACTACCGGTACAGGAATCGCACAACACAATGATTTGTTGGTAGATGATTTCTGGGTAGACGAGGGTGTGCCTTGTGCTCCTTTAACTGCTGGTACTGCTGTGACAGGACCTTTCTGTCATGATGGTGTAACTGATATTTTCGCTGCTGTAACTGGAGCGTCTGACAATAACGGTACATTCTGGTATCCATCAGCTGCCCCAGGAAATCAAAATTTTGCGGCAAATAACGGTTCAATGATTCTTACAGGATTAGCACCGGATACTGATTATACGTTTGATTATGTTGTGTCTGACGCTTGTGGATTTGCAGATACTTTATCAATTGTCTACAACTGGTCTACAGCTCCACAAACTGGTGGTGATGGTTCAGTTACAACTTGTGTGAATCATGACGTTGTATTGATTCAAGAATTAATTGGTGCCGTAGATAACGGTGGTGATTGGTCTGACGATAATGGTGCTGGTGGAATGGTTAACGGAATCTTTTCTCCGTTAAACGTAGCTCCTGGTAACTATGATTTCACTTACACAGTTGATAATGGAACTTGTTCTTCTTCATCTACAGTAACTGTTACTGTTGAAGCTTGTGCAGGTGTTGAGGAAAATGCAATCGTTATGAGTGTATATCCAAATCCAGTTATCGATAACTTAACTGTTAACTTATCAAATGTTGATGCTAACGCTATCGTTGAATTGTTCACAGTTCAAGGTCAGTCAGTAATGGCACCAACTGCTATTAATAACTCAACTATCAATGTAGATATGTCGAACGTTGCTGATGGGGTTTATATCCTTAAAGTAACTGCTAACGGATCTACTGAAGAAGTAAGAGTAGTTAAGAAGTAAGTTTAATACTTTAATATATCAAAGCCCTCTCGTGAAAACGAGGGGGCTTTTTTTGTTCCTTATGAACTTCTGTCGGTGCGTATTTAAGGCCAGCCAAGTTTCATAGCTTGAAAAAAATCGTTAATTTCATGATTATGAAAAAAATCTACCTACTTTTTTTATTCTCGATAATTCTTAGTTTTTCTTCTTCGGCTGCAGTGTGCACAGTAAGTGATACTCAAACCGGAACAGATCAATCTGGATTTTCTGCAACAGTTGCCAATTTTAATTGTTCGGCGCCCAACACATTGCTTTCAGTTACAATGGATGCATCAATCGGCACCAATTGTACCACTGGTGGAGGTGGATTATATTATTATGATATTTATGTAAATGGAGCACTCGTGGCATCAGCGCAATGTGATCAATTAGGATTCGATTTAATGCCTTATTTGCCATTAACGTCAGTTTCTATTGTCGCAGTTGATGATCCAGCTGACGGCAACTTAGATGCTGTTACACTCGACTTAAATGTTCATATGACTTATAATTTGCCTTATCCAGAGCCTGCTGGTGTAACTTGCGGGAGCGGATCACCTTCAATCGTCTTTACAGATGATTTTGAAACTGGAATAGGATGGACTGGGGATATTGGAACTTCATTTGGAACCTGGAGATTACCAAATGCAAATCCAGGAGGAAACTCTGGAAATACCGGACCAAATGGCCCTCATAGTGGAACTACCTACGCAGAGTTTGAGGCAAGTGGTGCGGCATTTGGAACTTATAGTATCGTTTCACCGGCGGTGGACCTATCTTCTGCGACTGATGCTGCAGAATTGTCATTTTGGATGTATGCTTATGGATCCAATATGGGAACTTTAAACGTAGGTGTTAGTACTTCTCCAACAGGACCATTTATTAATGAGTATACTTGGTCAGGTCAACATCAAACAACAGATGCACAACCTTGGGCGAATATTGGTGTAGATATCAGTGCGTATCTAGGTCAGGTTGTTTATATAGAATATTCATTAAGCCATGATGGCTCAGGAATTTTAGGGGATATGGCAATTGATCTGATGGAGGTAACTTCATGTGCCTCATGTCCAACCCCCAATGCCCTTTTTGCTACTAATATTTTGGGTAGCTCTATCCAATTGAATTGGACTGAAAATGGATCTGCTTCAAATTGGGTAATCGAGTACGGTTCTGTAGGATTTACTCCAGGGACTGGCACATCTGTTCCGACTGGATCCAATCCTTATACTTTGAATGGGTTAAATCCAACAACTTCTTACGATATTTACGTAAGATCGAATTGTATTGGAGATACCTCATTGTATCATGGGCCATTGCAAGTTAACACCTTAATCGATAATCTGAATTGTGGTTCAGGTTTGCCTTCTGCGATATACCATGCAGATTTTGAATCTGGATTTCCTACTGATTGGTCGCAAAGTGCGTTTACTTTGCCTCAATGGACTTATAATACAGGGGCGACTTCGACACCTGGTACTGGCCCAAATTCGGCCTCGCTTAATTCAGGCTATTTATATTTTGAAACATCAGGAGGGGTATTTGGAGACACAGACACTTTATATTCCCCGATTGTTGATTTATCGACAGTCATTGCGAACGCAAGACTTGTCTTTTATTATCACATGTTCGGCGCATCTATTGGTGATTTAGAAGTGGAGGCTTCTTCTGATCAAATGTCTTGGGTAAATGTATTCTCTCAATCCGGACAAGTCCAAACAAGTTCTACTGATGAATGGATACCTGCAAATGCAGATTTGTCAGCTTTTGCTGGCGGCCAGGTATATCTTAGATTAATCGCAACGCGCGGTTCAAGCTTTACAGGAGATATGGCAATAGATGATTTCTCTGTAGAAGGATGTGTAGCTTGTCCTTCACCAACTTTAATTTCAGTAACAGATTCAACTGAAACGACTGTGGAATTGAGTTGGACCGCTGGAGGAAATGAAGCTAATTGGGTAATTGAATACGGTGCACCAGGATTCACACCTGGAACAGGTACTAGCGTGAATGTTGCTTCCAATCCTGCATCTGTAACGGGTTTAACTGATAATACTACTTACGACTTTTATATTTATGCTAATTGCGGAGGTGGAAACTTTAGTTTAGAGGCTGGACCAGTTACTGGTTCTACAGGGGTTTATTGTGCGGCACCTCAGTTTTTTGGATTTGAGTATGCCTCAAATGATACCGTTTCAATGCAATGGATTGCTGGAGGTTCTGAAACTTCGTGGAATATTGAGTGGGGTCCAACGGGATTCACACCTGGATCTGGGACTACTTATTCAACAAGCACAATTCCAGATTCTCTGTTCGGTTTAGCAGCGGGCGGGATTTTTGATTTTTATGTGCAGGCAGATTGTGGAATGGGAGCAAACAATCCTTGGACTGGTCCAATTACTTATGCTTCTCCTGCTTTAAACGATTTGTCATGTGATTTTATTCCCATTCCTGTTGATGGTTCAACAACAATTTTTTCTAATGTCGGAGCCACTACATCTGTAGGAGAGCCGTCAACCGGTTTTAACACGGTTTGGTTTACTTTTGTTGCCCCACCTTCTGGATATGTGGAGATTACCACTTGTGGTGCAGATTTCAATAATTATCTTGAAATTTTTGAATCTTCTGATTGTGCGAATTACGGACTTTATACTTTTATAGACTTGGCTCTTGGAAATCCATTCCCAACTTGTACTGATGCCAACGCGGCAGGGATTAATGTCTGTTATTTCACACCTGGTAAAACCTATTATTTAGCTGTAGGTTCTGAAAACGCCTCAGATGAAGGTATTTTTCCGTTAACGATTACAGAAATTAATCAAGTGTCTGCTGGAACCGCGTCAACTGTAATGCTCTGTGAGAGCTTGACTTCTTATTCACTTTTCAGTGCGATTTCAGGAAACAATACAACTGATGGTCAGTGGTATTCACCAACGGTCGGCGCAGGGAATGGGGTTAGTGAAATTATCAATCCGAGTTTATTAACGGCTGGTACGAATGATTTTCATTATGTAGAGGTGAACGCTTGTACATCTGACACGGTTCATGTTCCAATTGAGATCGTTGAATATCCTAATACAGGTACGGGGCAAATATTATCTCAGATTTGTAATTTTGGAGACTTAGATCTTTTTGCGAGTTTGATCGGTTCCTATGATGCAGGAGGAGATTGGAAAGACGGATCATCAACATCAATTGGAGGTTCAATTGTTTCTTTCAGTGGTGAAGCTCCAGGAACGTATAACTATTTTTATGTTGTAGATAATGGTGTATGCCCTGCCGACTCATCAACGATAACTGTCCAATTGATAGATTGTGCTGATCTATCAGAAAATTCCATTGTGTCTAAAGTTTATCCTAATCCAGTTAAAGACCATTTAACAATTGAATTGGCTCAACTAGGTGAAAATTTGACGATTGACTTATTTTCAATTGATGGTCAGTTAATTAATTCACAAGTAAATCAAAACGAACCAATTTACTCTGTTGACTTTAGCCAAGTGCCAGCCGGAGTATATGTATTAAGACTATCATCTGGTTCAGTTAATGAAGAGATAAGAATAATAAAACAATAAAAACCAAATTTTAAATCTAAGCTCGCTTTAATCAAAGCGGGCTTTTTTTATGTAAAAAATATAGTGTTTAAGCTCATATTTGTTTGAGCTTAAACTATTTATTGCATTCTTTAAAAAAAGTAGATACATTAGTACGAGAACTACTTAACCAATTTTTTATGAAGAAAATTTACTTTTTAGCATTATGTTTAATTCAATTTAGTGTACATGGTCAATTAACCTGTGCAACTGGATTGCCGTCAATATTATATGCTCAAGATTTTGAAGGAGGATTTCCTTCAGACTGGAATCAAATCTCCACAGGAATACCTCAGTGGCAGTATACAACTAATCAAACGAGCTCATCTGGAACAGGACCTTTGAATGCGCAAAGCAACACTGGATACGTTTATTTAGAAACATCAGGTGGAGTTCAAGGAGCCACCGATACCTTATATTCCCCTTTAATCGACTTATCCTCAACCGTTGATGCTGCTAGAATGGTGTTTTATTATCACATGTTTGGAGCAACTATGGGTGAATTAAAGGTTGATGTGACGTCAGATCAAGTCAATTGGACAAATGTCTTTTCACAATCAGGTCAAGTGCAAACCGCATTGGGAGACCCATGGATTGAGGTAGATGTTGATTTAACTTCCTTTGCTGGTGGTCCAATTTGGGTTAGATTCGTTGGTGTTAGAGGGTCTAGTTTTACAAGTGATATGTCTATCGATAATTTTTTCGTGGAAGCATGTATTTCTTGTCCAGCTCCCACTGCTGTAACAGTTTCTAATATTACCCAAACATCTGTTGATTTGGCCTGGACAAATGGAGGTACTGAAACGGCTTGGATAGTTGAATATGGTCCTGCAGGGTTTATACCTGGAACAGGAACTACAGTGCCAGCGGCTAGTAATCCAACAACTGTTTCAGGATTAATTGATAATACCAATTATGATTTTTACGTTTATGCCAATTGTGGACCTGGAGATGAAAGTAATGCCGCAGGTCCGGTGAATGCATCAACTACAGTGTATTGTATTGCACCATCAGGGTTTAATTTTACTTACACTTCTAATGATACGGCCGCGTATACTTGGACACCAAACGGCCTCGAATCACAATGGATAATTGAATATGGTCCAGCAGGTTATACACCTGGGACAGGAACAAGCACAACCGTGTTTAATATTCCTGATACTACTTTCAATTTACCTTTAGGTAATGTTTATGATTTTTATGTTCAGGCTTCATGTGGTTTTGGTGTAAATAATCCTTGGACAGGTCCTATAACTTATGCAACACCAGCAACGAATGATGAACCATGCACAGCGATTAATGTACCTGTTGATGGATCTACGACCTTGTTTTCAAATTTCGGTGCAACTGAGGCACCAGGATCTCCGGTTACAGGATTCAATACCGTTTGGTTTACCTTTACAGCTCCAACAACTGGAAACGTTGAGGTGAATACTTGCGGAAATGATTTCAATAATTTTATTGAGGTGTATTCATTTGGCAATTGTGCAAATATAGCTGCACTCCCTTTCTATGATGGTTCAACTGGTAATCCATTTACAACATGTCCTGGTACATTTGACCCTGCTGGAATAAATCTTTGTGGTCTGGTTCCTGGTAATACCTATTATATATGTGTTGGATCAGAGGTTTCAATGGATGTAGGAATATTTCCGCTCACATTAACCGAAATCGTTCCTATTACCGCTGGTGTGGCAACTCCTGGTGGAGTTTGTGATGATAACGCATCTTTTGATTTATTCTCTCTAATTTCTGGGAATTCAACGACAAACGGTACTTGGTATAATCCAACAGTTGCATCTGGTAATATATTTACGAGTCCATTGAGTTTTGTAGGTACTCCTGAAGGAGTATATACGTTCTTTTATGTGGATAGTGATGCTTGCGGGGATCATACTGTTCAAACTTCAGTTGAAGTTGGAACACCGCATAATGTGGGAAGTGGAGGTTCTCTTCCATTAACATGTAATTATGGCTATGTGAATTTGTTTGACGGATTGAGTGGTACAATTGATCTTGACGGGGAATGGCATGATAGCAATGGGAATGTTGTATCTTCCTTGTTAAATTTCAATGGAGAACCTTCCGGTTCTTATAATTATTATTATGTAATTGATGATGGTCTATGTCCTGCTGATTCTTCAGGGGTTGGAATCGCGTTAATTGATTGCGCAAGTTTGAATGAAAATGACATAGTAATTGATGCTTATCCTAATCCAGTTAATGACATATTAACGGTTCAAGTGATAAATGCAGATGCACAAACTACTGTTGCCTTGTTTGATATAAGAGGTCAGCAAGTTGTTGCCCCAATTAACTTTAATGGAAATTCTGTTAAAGTTGAAATGGCTGACCTTGCTGATGGAATTTACTTTTTGAAAGTAAATGCCAACGGCAATGCTAAAGAGTTAAGGATTGTTAAACAGTAAGGATCTAAAATAGTTTTAAAAATGTCCTTCGGTTTTATCTGAAGGACATTTTTTTTATCAATAATCTCTTAGATAAATACCAACTAAAATCTTTTCGTATTTTTAGTTAAAATTTCAATTATGGCAATTCAAGCACCTTTTAATTTACAAAACTGGATTAAAGAGAATCGAGATTTATTAAAACCTCCGGTTTCGAATAAAAATCTTTATGTTCAATCTGGTGATTATATTGTTATGATTGTCGGTGGGCCAAATGCTCGTAAAGACTATCACTATAATGAAACGGAAGAATTGTTTTATCAATTAGAAGGTGATATAATTGTTACGATTCAAGAAGAAGGAGTTGCCCGAAAAGTAGAAATTAAGGCGGGCGACATGTTTTTGCTTCCTGCTAAAATACCCCATAACCCAGTTCGACCAGCGAACTCAGTTGGACTAGTAATAGAGCGAGTAAGAATGGGAACTGAAAATAGAGACGGTTTAATGTGGTTCTGCGATAATTGTAACAATCAACTGCACGCAACTTATTTTACCTTAGAAAATGTGGAGAAAGATTTTCAACCAAGATTTAAGGAGTTTTATTCTTCTGAAGATCTTAGAACCTGTTCTAAGTGTAATCATGTAATGGAAGTTGACGAAAGGTTTGTGGATTAATTACTTCAAGACAGTTACATGACCTCTTAAGGTATGAGCATCCTCTTTTAGGTCAACATATCTGACCTGCCATATATAAACATCATCCTTAACCATGCTGCCATTGTAAGATCCATCCCAAGAATCTTCTAATGAGGTCATTGTTTTAATCAATTCTCCCCAACGGTTAAAGATGAGCATTTCAAATTCTAAAATATTGACTCCCTGAGCAAAAAAGGTGTTGTTAAATCGGTCTCCATTTGGAGTAAAGGTGTTTGGAATATAGAGTAAAGGATCTAGATAGATTGGAACTATTCCTGAGTTTTTACATCCGTTGTCATCTGTTACTGTTGCGGTATAAATATATTCTTGCTCTGGCCATACTGTTGTTTGATCACACATGATACAACCAATATTATAAACTGGCGACCATTCAATTGAACCATTTGCTTGAGCCCAAATTGATGTTGTATCCCCAGCAACTGCATAAACAGCTGGTGAAACAATTATTTGAGGAGTATCATAGAGGAATACATTCGTATAGAGCGTTTGTTCACATCCATATTCATCAATAATCAATACAGAATATTGAGTGTCAGAATGAGGATTAGCATTAGTGATTGAGTCATTTTTATCAGATAGGTGTAAACTAGGTGACCATAGGTACGAAACACCACCCGTTGCAGATAAAACAGCTGTTCCTTCTGGGCAAATAGTTGTATCAGGAGAAATAGTTCCAAAAATCTCAATCACATCTACGTATACCGTGTCGTAAGATGATCCGCAGGCGTTTGTAAAAGTTACTGCATAAGAAGTATCAACCAAAGGAGATACATAAGGATTGTAGACAGTTGTAGATGAAATGTTATAATCAGGTGACCAAAGATAGGATGTGGCTCCACCTGCCGCTATTTGAATTGATTCTCCGTAGCAAACGTGTACTAAATCGGCCAGGTTAGGATAAGGAATATCTTGATCAACATGCACTTTTGTGGTGTCAGTAATAAGGCAGCCTTCAGGAGTGGTAATATCGACAAAATAATAAGTCGTTGTGGATGGAGTTGCAATTGGGGTGGCGCTATTTGGGTCATCCAATGAACCTGCCGGTGTCCATACATAAGTATCTCCACCTGTCGCTGAGAGTTGGGCAGAGCCCCCGACACAGATTGCGGTATCTAAGCCAGCATTGGCATTAGTGCCATAAACATAAACAGTTACATCCACCTGATTTACTCCGCAAACACTTGTAATATCCACAGTAAAAGTAGTTTCCTCGGTAATGGTAGCAATTGGATTAGAACTTGAAGGGTTATCCAATAAGTTTGGTGGCCCCCACAAATAGGTGTCTCCTCCAATCACATAGAGTTCAACTGAAGATCCGGGACAAATAGTATCTGATAATGCACCAGCAATTGGTTCGAACAATTGAATTTCAACATCAATGTATGCTGTGTCTGGCGTATAGCAACCAGCATCATCCGAAACAATTAGCGTAACCGTATAAATTCCAGGATTTGCATAAAAGTGACTTGGTTCGAAATCAGTTGATGTGGGAGATCCATCTCCGAAATCCCATAAATACGAATTACCGTTTTGCGAATCATTTTGAAAATCTACCGGATCAGGAATGCAGACAACAGGTGAAGGTGTGCTTAAAGTTGCATCAATTTTTGATAATTCAAAAACGAAGGCCGCCATGTTGCAATTGGTAGAATTATTGTTCGGTCCATATACTCCTGAAGTGGTTGGAAAGACACCTCCCGAACTTGCACAGGCAGCACATACCGCATGATAAATATTCCCAGCTTTATCAAATCTGCTTGTACCACCATCAACATGATCTCCGGCGCTTGATGGGTCGCCCATGTAAGTTCCATATTTCAAAGCGCCCATATCTGCACTGAAAACTCCTAAGTAAAAATTAGATCCACTTGTTGTGCTTTGGTAGGCATCTGTACTTATCGGCATGCCGCTGCTTGAGCTGTTTGGGGCCGACCCTGTATTGGTGTTTCCACCCCATCCAGCGACATAAATCTCGTAACAATCTGATACTAAAAACGCAGTCGGAGATAATTCTTCATTACCACTTGAAGCACCGAAAGTTGAAGACCATTCAGATGTTGTTAAATCATTGGATATTTTATGGATGAACTGTCCACTATTTGAGTTATTGTAAACTCCAGATGAAATGGTGTACCCCCCTCTAGTTTGTCCATAGAGATAGACATAGTCGTCAATATCTAGTTGAACGAAATATGCTTGGTCGTAATCGTTGGTTCCAACATAGGTAGAAATTGGGTTTCCATATCCTGGAGCCGGAAATTTAGTGACATAGCCATCAGCACTTCCTCCCAAAAATCCAGAATTTAATCGACCAGCTGTATTCGGAAAATCAGTGCTTATTGTACCACCTGCAACCAAAATATCACCGTTTGTTGCAATTTGAACTGAATTTCCGGATTCGTAATTTGAGCCACCTAAATAGGTGCTCCATAATAAATTAGTCAATCCAGAGTTAAATTTGGCAACAACCGCATCTTGAGCACCAGACAATGTTGCGTCAAATCCACCCACTATAGGGATATCACTTGATTTCGTTGTAGTGGTGATATAAACATTAGAATTATCGTCAACCGTAATCTCACCTCTTAAGTCATCACCGTAATTGAACTGAACTGCGCTTCCATTATTAATCCCGTCATTTGCAGATCCACCATAAAATGTACAACCTTGATTCGTAGTTCCTGAAGCATTCAATTTAAAAATAAAAATATCAGCTCCATTGGAATACGTAATACCATTTGCAGCAGTGGACGAACCTCCGTTAAATGATTGATCGTATGCTGATCCGGTAGTTGGAAAATTCGAAGAAGAGGTTGTACCAAGAATGTACAAGTCATTTTGATCATTAACAATAATACTATGTGGTGTATCCCCTTGAGAGCCACCTATAAATGTTGAATAGATATAATTTGATCCAGTAGCATTGAATTTTGTTATCGCGATATCAGTTGTTCCTCCTGCAAAAGACGAACTATAAGCACCGGTTGAGGTAGGATAGCCGGAACCAAATACGATTCCACCCGCAATTAGATTTTTGTTTACATCTGGACAGGCCGTCATTCCCCAGTTGTCAGATGTAGCTCCTGTGAATGTAGAAAAAGCCAATTGGGGATCTATTACCAGTGGTAGGGTTTGGTCGTATCCCTCCGGAAATTCAAATGACATAACGGTTTCATTCAATACAAAGTCACAAGCCACTTCTTGCTTTATTCCATTGATTAATTGGTAAGCATATGGTTTCCTTTCAACCAAAGTGCCTAAGTTGGTAGCTACCCATAATTCCCCATCATCTGTAATGGATATTTTGTTTTGACCTTCGTAATTCACTTTGAATTGATTTGGGTCAGCTCCAGGTGAAACTAAAATGTCATATTTCAATGAATTCAGAGATTCGTAGAATTCTAAGTTAATACCGTTGTATAAATTCAGATAGTTGACCTGGTTGACAGGATAGACTTTCTGCGCCCATTTGGTACTATCATTTGATAGAAAGTAATTTTCATAAAATACTGCCGGATTCAGTTCTTCAAACATGGGATCTGGATTGGCACCTAGAAAGGTTGTTTTCACCACATGCCCTTCAAACTCATCAGAGCCATGATCGTGATCATCATGTTCATGGGCATGGTCGTATAATTCCCTTTGATTATTAAAATCATAGGTAAAACCACTTTTTTCCAAATAAAGATTACCTGAAGGAATGCCTATTTTATATTGAATATTTTCATGCCATTGTCCACGATTGGGATGCATCCAAATTTCTTCTTGACCAAAAGTGATATTGGCAAGGCAAATCAATGATATAAAGACGAGTAGTCTGTTCATTTCGTGGTTTGAGCAGAAAATCTAAAGTAAATCAGGTTTTCTACTTTTTTCATTAACAACTTTCAGGCCAGATTATTGCAAATAAATATACTAAAAATCAGCCAGTTAACTACGTATATGTTTTATACGGTAGTTTTCAGTTATTGTTTGGTCTTAAACAGACGACCAAAAGCCATGAATAGTTTGCTAATTCTGGAATTTTTCTTCACTAGTTAATTTCCCAGTTTCGTCATAGAATTTCCAGGTTCCAACGCGTTCGTCATTTTTATACTCTCCAACGTAGCGAATGGTACCTGAAGGGAAGAAGGTTACAGAATGACCAGATTTAATTCCATTTGAATAATAGGTTTCACTCCATTTTGTCCCGTCTTCATAATAAGCAACCCAGAGTCCTTCTCGATTTCCGTACATATTGTTTAATCCTTCAATCTTTAATTGCCCATTGGGATGAAACTCTTCATATTTCCCTGGAGCTTTGGTGTTTACCTTTTCACTTACAGTGTCAGTTTCTACTTCTTCATTCACAACAACGTTTGAATCAGATTCTATTTCAATTGATTGTTCCTCAGATCCATTACAAGACAGAAGAAATATGAGGCTACAAAAGGCTAAATATTTCATTTATTTTTCTCGATTTACGGTGTATTCAACTAATCCAATCAATGCCTCTTTGGCTTGATTATTTTCAATATCACTAATTAATGCTAAGGCCTCATCCTTCAATTCTATCATGCGATCATGAGCATATTTTACTCCTCCAGCTGCAATTACTTTTTTAATAGCAATTTTTACAAATTTGGGTTCTTCATTGTGATTTTTTACAATGTTTATGAGCTCTTTTCTGTCTGATTTATTAGAGGTGTTTAACGCATAAATCAGAGGTAAGGTCATTTTTCTCTCACGGATATCATTACCAGTTGGTTTGCCAATTTTATCGCCGGATCCGTAATCAAAAATGTCATCCTTAATTTGAAATGCAAGACCAACCAATTCACCAAATTTTTTCATTTTAGCAATGAGGTCTTGATCTTCAGTAACAGAAGCTGCTCCAGCCGCACAACAGGATGCAATTAGTGAAGCAGTTTTTTGTCGAATGATTTCAAAGTATACATCTTCAGTAATATCTAGTTTTCTAGCTTTTTCAATTTGTAACAATTCACCCTCAGACATTTCTCGTACAGATGTTGAAACAATTTCTAATAACTGATATTCCTTATTATCTACGGACATTAATAATCCGCGAGATAAAAGATAATCACCCACCAAAACGGCAATTTTATTTTTCCAGAGTGCATTTACTGAGAAAAAACCCCTTCGCTCATTTGCATCATCAACTACGTCATCATGTACCAAGGTTGCCGTATGCAATAATTCAATCAGAGAAGCGGCAGTATAGGTAGATTCTTCGACTTTAGTATTAAGGGTTTTAGCAGTCAAAAACACGAACATTGGTCGCATTTGCTTGCCTTTTCTTTTAATGATGTAATGTGTGATTTTATCCAACAAGGCTACATCTGATTTCATGGACTCTTTGAATTTTTGCTCAAAAAGTTGCATCTCTTCCTCAACGCAGGCTTTTATGTCTTTGACTGTTACCACTGATTACAAAGATAAGTGGTTCAGCCAATAATAATCGAGAAAACGACTTAAATATCTTCAATATTAGACAAATCTGATTCGGCTATTAAAGTGATCCACTCGTCAAGAGAATGTGCGTTTTTTAGGTCAAATTCTCCAATTTTCTCTCTGCGAAGGGAGGTTAAGTGGCCGCCAGAATTCAATAATTGACCGAAGTCGTAGGCGATTGAACGAATATATGTACCCTTTGAACAACGAATGATGAAATGAACATCATTCTCTACAATTTTGGTGATTTCAAATTTAGAAATGTGAATTCGTTTCGGATTTAGTTTTACTTCTTCACCTTTTCTAGCGAGATCATAAGCTTTTTTCCCTTTTATCTTTTTAGCAGAAAATATTGGCGGCATTTGATCACTTTCACCGATCATTTTTTGTGCTGTTTCTTTTATCGAAGATTCGGTGATGTGCTCCGTTTCAAATCGTTTGTCAATTTCAGTCTCTAAATCGTAAGACGGTGTTGTAGCTCCTAAAGTAATTGTACCTGAATATTCTTTTTCTAATCCCATATAGGATTCGATAGATTTGGTTTGTTTACCGGTACAAATAATCAAAAGCCCATCTGCAAGTGGGTCTAAAGTTCCAGCATGACCAACTTTGATTTTTTTAACCTTGAGTCTGTTTCTGATTTGATATCGTAATTTGTTAACTACATCAAATGAAGACCAATTAAGAGGTTTGTTTACCAATAACACTTCGCCGCCCTTAAAGTCGAAAGATTTAGGCATAAATAAAAGCGTAAGAAATAGCGGTTAAACCTACAATGAAACAGTAAAACGAGAAATATTTGAGTTTCGCTTTTTTGACTAAAGCAATCATCCAAGTGCATGCAACAAGACCTGTTATGAGCGCTACAATAAACCCAATAATTAACGGAAGCGCATCAACTGAAGCAGCTGAGAACTCATCACTCATTAAGTCTTTGGCCATCTTGCCAAAAATTAACGGAACCACCATTAAAAATGAAAATCTAGCAGATTTTTCACGATCAATTCCTAGAATTACGGCAGTAGAAATGGTAGCACCCGAACGCGATATACCGGGTAAAATGGCAATTGCTTGAGAAATCCCGATTAAAATTGAATTCATGAAACTAACATCTTTGTCGGTTTTTTTAGATCGATCTGCTAAAAACAGAAGTCCGCCAGTAAGCAATAACATGAATCCAACCAACATTACCTGA
The DNA here is from genome assembly GCA_030426825.1 of Bacteroidia bacterium. Lineage (GTDB taxonomy): Bacteria > Bacteroidota > Bacteroidia > Flavobacteriales_D > Crocinitomicaceae > Paracrocinitomix. The sequence goes on from JAUHXX010000008.1 coordinate 16,497, forward strand.
CCTCCAAAAAATTGCTCAATCTCTTCATTAAACAAAACGCCAACCGCTGCGGCAGGAATCATTGACAAAATAATCTTCACCGAAAATTTCATCTCATCATTCCATTTAAACTGAAAAAGGCCTTTGAGTATTTGTAAAAGTTCTTTCCTAAAGACGATAACGGTACTCAGCGCTGTAGCGAAGTGAAGGACTACAGTCATCATCATACTCCCTTCAGGGTCTAAATCTGAATTCAATATGGTGTTCGCAAGCTCTAGATGTCCGCTGCTGCTAACGGGTAAAAACTCGGTGAGTCCTTGGATTATTCCAAAAACAATTGCTTCAAGAATTGACATTTAATTCGCTTAGGCTTTGTTTTTTTTCATGATGCCATAAATTACGACACCGTATCCACCTATAACCAATAATGGGGCTAGCGTTATTCTAGTAAAACTAAATATTTCTTCTTCTTTAAAGACGTTAGGGTCTTCAGAACCTCCACCAATCATTAAAACGAAACCTATTAATGTCACAACAATTCCTGCAATGATCAATACTATATTTTGTTTACTAAAAACGAAGTTGTTATTTGAACTCATAATTCAAAGTTAATTAATATAAATTATCCAGGTTCAACCTGAGGTATTTTCTCAATGCTAAAAAGGTTGAGAACACGGTAATTAGCACACCAAAAACAATAATGCCTGCCATTACAATTAGAAAAATAGACACATCCGTCATTTCCAAAAACAAAGGATTTGTTCTTTCTAATAAAACAATTAATCCGAGTACCATAGAACCAGCAATTAATCCAGATATTATTCCTTGACCAACTGCACTTAAAATAAAAGGTCGTCTTATAAATTTGGGTGTTGCACCAACCAACTGCATAGTTTTAATTAAGAATCGTTTTGAAAATAAGGCAAGTCGAATGGTGTTGTTTATCATTCCAATAGCAATGAATAACAACATTACGGCAATCAATAATATAAAATAAATGAGCTTTTGAAGGTTGGTACTGAAGTCAGCAAAAATATCTTCACGATAACTGACTTCAACTAATCTTCCCTCGTATTCTGCGATTAAATCATTTTCAATTTTTTTAACACTGTCTAAAAAGAAATATTCCTTTTTAAGCGTCATAATTACGTGTTGTTTCAACGGATTTTCATCATCAATAATCGAAATGTCTGCTTCGGGATCAACTTCTTCTAAATAGCTTTCCCAAGCTTCGTCGGCTGTTCTGTAAAATGCGCTAGAGGTGTATTTTTTATCGGCAATTTCTGTTTCAATCAAACTCAATTCTAGGTCGTTTACTGAGTCATCAAAGAATAAATCAATTTCGTAGCTCTCAATTTTTGAGTCTTTCAAATGATTTAATCCTAACCCGAACCATGCAACCACACCAATAATGAACAAAACCATTACAATCCCGACTATTGTGGAGATATATGCAGTTTGTAATCCTTTTTTGGTTTGACCTCTTTTTGCCATGGGTTAAAAGTAGGAAAATAACCGATTAGAAAAAATATTTGTTTAAACATGTAAATTTATTTTAGGGTTTTTTTAGATTTGTCAAAAATTAAAAAGAAACAAGTAATGAAAAAGAAATTATTTTTTGGTGTGAGCATAGCAGCTTTTATGTTAGCATCTTGTGGTGGAGCTGAAGAAACTACAGAAGAAACAACTGATGAAACTGTGGACACAACAGCTGAGGAAGTGATTGAAGCGGTAACATCTGAAATTGATACAGAAGCATCTGTTATCAATTGGTTCAATATGAATGGAGAAGAAAAGGATCATTTTGGTACGGTGAAAGTATTGTCAGGATCTTTTACGACTGAAGGAGATGTTATTACAGCTGCATCTTTAACTGCAGATATGAACACTATTACTTCTGATGATGAAATGGGAGGAGAAAAATTAGCAGGTCATTTAATGGCTCCTGATTTCTTTGATGTGAACCAATTTGCTAGTGCAGAATTTACTTTTGATCGTCATGAAGAAGGTACGGTTTATGGAACACTAGCTGCCGCAGGAAAAGAATTCGCAGTTGAGGCACCTGCAACGGTTTCAGAAGGAACAGTTGAAATAGGTGAATTCAAAGTGGACATGTCTACATTGCCTTTCTTTGTTATGGAGAAAGAAAAAGAAGCAGACGTAACTAAGCATCATGATGCTATGATTGGATTCTCGGCAACAATCGTTGGGAAGTAGTTAACTAATTGATTTAACGCAAAAAAGGTCACGTGTATCACGTGACCTTTTTTATTTATTGTTAACCTATTTTACAGCGTACCTCTTTTCGCTTGTTCTCTTTCTATTGATTCAAACAATGCTTTAAAGTTACCAGCTCCAAAACCACGTGCTCCCATTCTTTGAATAATTTCAAAAAATAATGTTGGTCTATCTTCAACCGGTTTGGTAAAAATTTGAAGTAAATATCCTTCTTCATCCGCGTCAATCATAATCCCAAGACTTTTCAAAGTCTCAATATCCTCTCTTAACTCATGGCTGTGTTCCTCTAATCTACCTGGAACTGCTCTGTAGTATTCTTCTGGCGGCGTTGATAAAAACTCAACTCCTCTTGAACGTAACTTTGAAACGGTATCAATAATATCGTCCGTAGCTACTGCAATGTGTTGTACCCCTGATCCTTCATAGAAATCTAAGTACTCTTCAATTTGTGACTTTTTCTTTCCTTCTGCCGGTTCGTTGATAGGGAATTTAATTCTACCATTGCCGTTACTCATTACCTTACTCATAAGGGCCGAATACTCGGTGTGGATTTGCTTATCGTCAAAAGATAAAAAGTTTACAAACCCCATTACATCTTCATACCATTTTACCCAAGTATTCATTTCGTTCCAACCGACATTTCCAACCATATGGTCAATAAACTTTAGGCCAACAGGTTCAGGATTGTAATCTGACTCCCATTTTTCATAACCTGGCAGAAAAGTTCCTTTGTAATTTTTACGCTCCACAAACATATGCACGGTTTCTCCATATGTGTAAATTCCAGCACGAACGACTTCACCAAACTCGTCAGTTTCAACAGTTGGTTCCATGTAAGATTTTGCTCCTCTTTTTGTTGTTTCTTCCCAAGATTTTCTAGCATCATCAACCCATAGAGCCGTTACTTTTACACCATCACCATGTTTTACAATGTGGTCATTTATTGGTGATTTGGAATTTAATGGAGTTGTTAGTACGATTCTGATTTTGTCTTGTTTTAATACATAAGACGCATACTCTGAACAACCAGTCTCTAATCCTTTATAAGCAAAAGATTGAAAACCAAAAGCTGTTTTATAAAAGTGAGCAGCTTGTTTTGCATTTCCTACATAAAATTCTACATAGTCAGTTCCTAATAATGGCAAGAAATCTTGCGCATCTTCAAATATTTTTTCCAATCCGTAATCTACCGATTTAAGATCTTTCTTTGTATCACTCATTTTAAATATTTTTTAAATGGATTAATGATTCCACGATTTATAATAACCTTCTTGCTCAATGTTCATGGCTGCCTCGGTCAATTGTAGAGGCTTAAAAGTATCAACCATTACAGCTAATTCTAACGTTTCTTTTTTTCCGATACTCCCTTCGTAGGTTCCAGGATGAGGGCCATGTGGTATTCCTCCAGGATGCAGGGTAATTTGACCTTTTTCCACGTTATTTCTGCTCATGAAGTCGCCATCAACATAATATAACACTTCATCAGAGTCAATGTTAGAATGATTGTAAGGTGCCGGGATTGCCTCTGGATGATAATCATATAACCTCGGCACAAACGAGCAAATTACAAAAGCTGGAGTTTCAAAAGTTTGATGAACTGGAGGTGGTTGATGTACTCGACCAGTAATTGGTTCAAAATCATGAATTGAGAAGGCATATGGATAATTGAACCCATCCCATCCCACTACATCAAAAGGATGAGATGCATAAGTGTAATCGTATAAAACATCCTCCTTTTTAATCATGATTTTAAATTCACCTTTTTCATCAAAACATTCAAGCTGTTCAGGAACACGTAAATCTCTCTCGCAAAATGGTGAATGTTCAAGTAACTGGCCGAACCAATTTCGATATCGCTTAGGTGTATAAATCGGGTGTGTGGATTCAACAATAAATAATTTGTTGTCTTCATCATCAAAGTGAAGCTGGTAAATCATTCCACGAGGGATTACCAAATAATCTCCATAACTGAATGGGATATTTCCTAACTGTGTTTTAAGTGTTCCATTTCCTTTATGAATAAAAATAACTTCGTCCGCATCCGTATTCTTATAAAAGTAATCAGTCATTGATTTTTTAGGCGCGGAGAGCACAATTTTACAATCTGAATTAACAAGAACTGGTACACGACTCTCTAAGAAATCGTCAGCTGGCTTTACTGCGAATCCTGAAAAACTTCTTGATTGCAAACTTTTTTCATGCGCAATTTTCGGAGCAACATCTTTAGATCCGTTAACAGCTACTACTTGGGTTGGCGGATAATTATGATATAATAATGACGACATTCCGTCAAAGCCTATAGTCCCAAATAATTGTTCGTGGTATAAGCTGCCGTCTTCTTTTTTAAATACTGTATGTCTTTTGTGGGGAATATTTCCCAATTTATGATATCTAGGCATAATTTAAATGTGTTGATGAATAAATTCGATTTTAATGTTCGAATTCGCTCACTCTGGGTTCCTTTTGATAAGAAACTTAAGCAATATCAATAAGTAATCGAAAGTCATAGACATAATATCGCTAAATATGCTTTAAAACAAAGATAAGGAAACAATCGAATTTTTTTACTGACAGAAATCATAGTGCTATGAAATAAAATTTATTTTTGTTCACCTTTCTCAAATTAAACACATTTAGTTTGAGTACTCAAAAATCTGACAAATGAAGAAAATATTAGTAGTGGGCTCATCAGGGCAAATCGGTACTGAGTTAGTACTTGAACTTAGAAATAGATTTGGAACTCAAAACGTAGTCGCTTCTGATATTCGAAAACCTGAATCACTTCCTGAAGGACCCTTTGAAGAATTAGATATTATGAATGCAGAAGTCTTGTCTGCAGTAGTTTCAAAACACGGCATTAATGAGGTTTATCTGTTGGCTGCACTGTTATCCGCTACAGCTGAAAAGAATCCAGAATTTGCATGGAAACTGAATATGGAAGGTTTATTTAATGTGTTGAATTTGGCTAAGGACAAAGTAATTAAAAAGGTTTTTTGGCCCAGTTCAATTGCTGTTTTCGGTCCAACAACTCCCCGTGTTAATACGCCGCAATTTACGGTAATGGAACCATCTACAGTTTACGGTATAAGTAAGCTAGCTGGTGAGAGATGGTGTGAGTATTATGCCAAGCAATATGGAGTAGATGTACGCAGTATCAGGTATCCAGGATTAATTTCTTACACATCATTGCCGGGAGGTGGAACAACTGATTATGCCGTAGACATTTTCTATTCGGCAAAGAAAAAAGAGAAATTCTCATGTTTTCTTAAAGAAGATACGCCTTTACCAATGATGTACATGGAAGATGCTATTCGCGCTACAATTGATATTATGGAGGCTCCAGAAGAGCAGATTAAAATTAAATCCTCTTATAACCTTGCTGGAATTTCATTTACTCCTGAAGAGATCTATAATGAAGTTAGAAAGTTATCACCGGATTTTGAAATTGAATATAAACCTGATTTTAGACAGGCGATTGCTGACTCTTGGCCTGGAAGTATTGATGATTCTAGAGCTCAAGAAGATTGGGGCTGGAAATCGAGGTATAATTTGTCAGATTTGGCACAGATTATGTTTAACAATGTCCAAGTTTAACCGTTAAATAATTATCAATTCAACGTGTAGTCGCTGTTAAAGTTTTTTTTATCTTTAAAATCTAGTGGTTTATCGAAAAGATATTGATGAAGAAGAATTAATTTGTAAATTGCTACTTAGAACAAGTAAATAACCCCCGCATTATGAAAAGAATTTTATCCCTATTAGTTTTCGTAATTCCAGTAATTGGATTTAGTGCAGAGAAAGAAAAAGTATCTGCGGTTTCAGTTGACATTGAACAAGAAGGAGTTGATCCTGAAGGATATCCTAATGAAACAGATGAGAATGGCCTTAAGCAAGGTATGTGGACGATTTGGGGTCATATGAAGCCAGACAAGGGGTATCCGAATGATGGTAAAATTGAAGAGGGTCCTTACAAGGACGATAGAAAAAATGGTGAGTGGATAAAGTATCACAAAGATGGTAAAACACCTAGACTAATCGGAGTTTACGTTAATAACCGACCGAATGGTGCCTATAAGAAATTCTACGAGCACGGTGGTGTAATGGAAGAAGGGACATTCTCTGGAGGAAAACAAAAAGAAGTTTACAAGAGATATCATGAAAATGGAATAGTTTCGCAAGAGAAGACATTTAATGAAAATGGTAAAGAAGATGGAAAAGTAGCTTTTTACTATGAAGATGGAACTCCAGAATTCGTATTCAATAAGAAAGACGGTGTTACAGTTGGAACAGGTACTAGATACTATCCAAACGGAGATGTGAAAGAAGTGATTAATTATAATGATGATGGATCTGTGGCTTCAAAAACTCCTAAAGAAAGAGTGAATCCGCCAAAAGGAGAAACTTCAAGTAATGACGCAGCAGGTTCTGGCGGTCCAAGAGGAGACAAATTTAAAACGAAGAACGGTGAGAAATTCAACCGTGATGGATATAACAAATTATACAACAAAGATGATGAGTTAGAAATGGATGGTGATTTCAAAGGTGGAAAACTTTGGAATGGTAAACTATACAAATATGATTCAGACGGTATTTTATTAAAAATTGAAATCTGGAAAAAAGGTAAATACCATTCAGACGGACAACTTTAATAAATAAAAAACTATAAATTTAAACCCTGACTCTCGGCTGAGCTGAGACGTCAGGGTTTTTTTATATCAAATTTCAATGAACAATCAGATTTACATACACAATACACTTAAAGGAGAAAAAGAATTATTTAAACCGATACATGAGGGTCAAATAGGAATGTATGTTTGTGGCCCCACTGTTTATAGTGACGTACATCTTGGAAATTGTAGAACGTTTATTTCGTTCGATATGATTTATCGTTATTTAATTCATGCTGGATATAAAGTTCGTTATGTAAGAAATATTACTGATGCTGGGCATTTGGAGGCAAGTCTTGCTGGGAAGAATCGCTTAGATCAGCTTGAGCCTATGGAGATCGTTCAAAAATATACCGTTGGTTTTCATGATATCATGGCTTTATTCAATAATCATCCGCCTTCAATAGAGCCGGCAGCAACTGGTCATATCATTGAACAAATTGAAATTGTCAAATCAATTCTGGATAAAGGATTGGCTTATGAAAGCAATGGATCAGTCTACTTTGACGTAGAGAAGTTTGATAAAACTGAGAATTATGGAGAGCTTTCTGGCAGAAAGATAGAAGACTTGATTTCTGGAACTAGAGATTTAGATGGGCAAGATGAAAAAAGAAGCCCGCTTGATTTTGCACTATGGAAAAAAGCCTCTCCTTCACATATTATGCGTTGGCCGTCTCCATGGGGAGAAGGCTTTCCTGGCTGGCATTTAGAGTGCACGGCCATGTCTACGAAGTATTTGGGTGATAACTTCGATATTCACGGAGGAGGTATGGATTTAAAGTTTCCTCATCATGAATGTGAAGTAGCTCAGGGTAAGGCTTCAACTGGAAAAGCTCCTGTGAATTATTGGTTGCATGCGAACATGTTAACTTTGAATGGTCAAAAAATGAGCAAATCCACTGGCAACACTATTTTACCTGGTGAGCTATTCTCCGGTGATAATGATATCATGGATAAAGCATATCATCCAATGGTGGTGCGTTTCTTTATGATGCAAGCACATTATCGATCAATATTAGACTTTTCTTCTGCAGCTCTTTCAGCTTCAGAAAAAGGTTTTAATAAATTAATGACGGCTATTAGTGATTTGGATAAATTGCAAGCTGGTGAATCGAGTAGTGCTAATATTAAGGAAATTGTAGGAGGGTTTTATAGCGCCATGAATGACGATTTCAATACACCGGTTTTAGTGGCAAGGATGTTTGAAGCAGCTACAGAGATTAATAAGATCAAAGCAGGCTCTGCGTCTATTAGTAAAACTGATTTAGATTTATTGAATAAAGAATTAAAGGCCTTTGCCTTTGATGTCTTAGGTCTTAAGCCTGTGAAGAGTGGAGGTGGAAATGAGTTGGATGCAGCAATGGATATCGTTTTAGAGCTCAGAAAAAATGCTAGAGAACAAAAAGATTGGACCACTTCAGATTTAATTCGAGATAAATTATCAGAGGCAGGAATAGTGGTTAAGGATAGTGCAGAGGGAACCAACTGGTCTATCAATTAATACGAACTTTAATAAATAAAAAAAGCCTGTCTCAGTTTTACTGGACAGGCTTTTTTAGTTTTATATTATCTCTTTATTCAGCTTCGTACTGAATAGTAGTTTCATCAACAACTTGAGTTAACTCTGAAGAAACTTCGATTTGATTCGTTGTGTGCTCTTCATTTGCATCTCCGTCATGCCCACCTAAGATTGGAGCAATTACCAATCCAATTAGACAAGTCAACTTAATTAAGATGTTCATTGAAGGTCCTGAAGTATCTTTAAACGGATCACCAACTGTATCTCCAGTAACTGCCGCTTTGTGAGCATCAGAACCTTTATAAGTCATTTCTCCGTTAATCTCAACACCCGCTTCAAATGATTTTTTAGCATTATCCCAAGCACCACCGGCGTTATTTTGGAAGATTGCCCAAAGAACACCTGATACTGTGACACCAGCCATGTATCCTCCTAACATCTCAGCTACAAGCTTCGCGTTTTCAGGGTAGATTAATAATCCAGCTAATACGATCACTATAGGGAATCCAATAGTTAAGATTCCTGGTAATAACATTTGTTTTAATGATGCCTTAGTAGAAATATCAACACATTTATCATACTCAGGTTTACCAGTTCCTTCCATAATTCCTGGAATTTCTTTGAACTGACGTCTTACCTCATAAACCATTTCCATTGCAGCTTTACCTACAGCTTTCATTGCTAACGCAGAGAATACTACCGGTACCATTCCACCAATAAATAACATGGCCAATACAGGAGCTTTAAAGATGTTAATTCCATTAATTCCCGTGAATGTTACATAAGCAGCAAACAATGCTAACGCAGTTAACGCAGCAGAAGCAATAGCAAATCCTTTTCCAGTTGCCGCAGTTGTGTTACCAACTGAATCTAAGATATCTGTTCTCTCACGAACCTCATCAGGTAATTCACTCATTTCAGCAATACCACCAGCATTATCAGCAATTGGTCCGAATGCATCAATTGCTAATTGCATAGCAGTTGTAGCCATCATTGCAGAAGCAGCCATAGCAACACCGTAGAATCCAGCAAAAGAATAAGATGCCCAAATTGCAATAGCAAATAATAATACTGATGAGAAAGTAGAAATCATACCTGTTGCTAAACCAGCAATGATGTTTGTTCCAGCTCCAGTACTTGATTGTTGTACAATATTTAAAATCGGTTTTTTACCTAAACCAGTATAATACTCAGTAAATGATGAAATTGCTCCACCAACAACTAATCCAACCAAACAAGCATAAAATACGCTCATTGAGGTTACATCCTGCAAACCTTCACCGAAGTAGTTCATTTGCATTGTTTCAGGCAACATATAAATACACAATCCGAAACAAGCAACTCCTACTAAAGCAATCGATACCCAGTTTCCAATGTTTAACGCTTTTTGAACTTGAGCTTCTTTTGCATCATTGGATGCTATTCTTACTAAGAAAGTTCCAATGATAGAAATAATGATTCCTACACCAGCGATAGCCATTGGTAATAAGATTGGTCCAATTCCGCCAAAAGCATCTGAAATAGCACCACCCATATCCTTAATGATGTAGTTACCCAATACCATTGCAGCTAATACGGTTGCAACATAAGATCCAAATAAATCGGCTCCCATTCCGGCAACATCACCTACATTATCACCAACGTTATCAGCAATAGTAGCAGGGTTTCTTGGATCATCTTCAGGAATTCCAGCCTCAACCTTTCCAACTAAATCTGCTCCAACGTCTGCTGCTTTTGTATAAATACCTCCACCAACTCTCGCAAATAACGCGATTGATTCAGCACCTAATGAAAATCCAGCTAAAGTTTCAAGAACTAAAGTCATATCGTCTGTAGAAGTCCATTGTCCTCCCATAAATAATTGAAAGAAAATGATGAAGAAGGCTGTTAAACCTAATACCGCTAATCCAGCAACTCCTAGTCCCATTACAGTTCCACCTCCAAAAGAGATGTTTAAAGCTTTAGGTAGAGATGTTCTTGCCGCTTGTGTAGTTCTAACGTTTGTTTTAGTTGCAATTCTCATCCCGATATTTCCTGCAACTGCAGAGAATATTGCTCCGATAACGAAAGCAAGAATAATTAAATAACTTGTAGTTTCTACAATACTCGCTACACCTGCAAGTACTAAACTAGCTCCAATTACGAAAAAGGTAAGTAATTTATATTCAGCTTTTAAGAAAGCCAAAGCACCCTCGTAAATGTGATCTGAAATTTCTTTCATCTTTCCATCTCCAGCGTCTTGCTTCATTACTGATCCTCTTTTTACAAGCATGTATAAAAGACCTACAACTGCTAGGACGATTGGTAAGTAAATCATGAATTCTCCCATTGTGTGTTTTTTAATTTTAGAGGGCAAAAGTAGATGTTTAAATTTGATTGTCCAAATTTGTTTGAATTTAGATGATAAAAGCTCTGTAAATCAGGGAAGGTAGGCCTTTCAATTATGCAGGCATAATTAATGGCAAAATAGTTGCCCAAATACTCAACCTTTTCAGATAATCAACGTTTAAAAGGTTATAAAATGGGCATTTTGAATATTTTTTTAACTATTTTTGTGAAGCCCATCCTGAAAATACATTAGAATGAAAAAACAATTACTCTTTTCTGCCCTCGCTATTTTATTTAGTTGTGCTGCTTTTTCGCAGACGGTAATTTATTCAGAAGATTTTTCTACTGGAGCTACTTGGACATTGAATACGGTGACTGGACCTGAAGATAGTAACCCAAACGTATGGTACATATCTTGTCAGGAGGACGGTCAAGATGCAGGGAACTGTGGTGTCCCAGCAAATTGCGCGGTCCCAGACAACACGTTGCATGTAGGTGCTGATGCTATAGCCGGTGGAGATAGTGGCGCAGCCTACTTTGAAACAGGGGGAGCATTTACTGGTACTAATAGAAGAGCTGAGTCCGGTGATATTAGTACAATTGGTCAAACAAATTTAACCCTTGATTTTGACATGATAGGATGGGGTGGAAATGTCAATGATTTTTGCGAATTATTTTATAGCACAAATGGAGGTGGAACCTGGACCTCGCTTGCTCCGACATTAACATCTATGTGTTGTGGAAATATAGCCTGTACGGGTGTAGATCAAGGTCTTTGGCAAAACAATAGTTATGCATTACCAGTGGCATGTGAGAATATTCCTAATTTGAGAATTAGTTTTGTTTGGATTAACGTAGATGACGGAGCAGCAACTGACCCATCATTCGCAGTAGATGATATTCAAATTACAACACCTACAGCTGGAGCAATTAATGCCGATTTCAATACACCGATCACAACCATTTGTGAAGGCGACTGTATTGATTTCACTGATGCAACAACTGGTCAAGGAGCAAATCCTACTTGGAACTGGACTTTTACTGGTGCAGCTACAGCAACATCTTCAGTTCAAAATCCTACTGGTATTTGCTACAACACGGCTGGAACATATGATGTGGCATTAACTTCAGGTGATGATACGAACCCTGATGATACCGAAACGAAAGTCGGATACATTACTGTAGTTGCTGCTCCTAATGCGGGTGTAAGTCAGGCTGCAAACATTTGTAATAATAATACCATGGACTTGAACACCATGATACCTGGAGCAGATCCCGGAACTTGGATGGAAACTTCTGGAACACCAAGTGGACAGTTTACAGCTGGTACTGGTGTGTTGGATGGGAATGGATTGCCTGTTGGAAATGTTTACACATTTGATTATACAGTAACGGGAACCGCACCTTGTGCTGATGCAGTAGCTACAATGACAATTACAGTAATTGATTGTTCGGCCGGAGCACCACCAACAGCTGATTTCTCAACACCATTGACACAGATTTGTAGAGGTGATTGTATTGATTTCACGGATTTAAGTGTAGTAGGAACCAACCCAGTATGGTCGTGGACATTTACAGGTGCGGCTACGACAACTTCTAACGTTCAAAATCCAACTGGAATTTGCTACAATGTTGCTGGAATTTATGATGTTTCTTTAAGTGTAACAGATGATAACGGAAATGATGTTGAAACTAAAATAGGTTATATTGAAGTATTGGATGCTCCAGTTGTTACGGCAACCGCTGCTCCTAATGATACAATATGCGAAGGTGATCAAATCACTTTAACTGGTGGAGGAGCTACTAATTACGTTTGGGATAACGGAGTTACAGATGGTGTGGCATTTA
>JAUHXX010000276.1 GCA_030426825.1 Bacteroidia bacterium
CCGAATACAACCACGGTAAAATAAGTCAAATCGAAGTTAAGCGTCTTGATGATATTTTCTTAAAAAACCATTCCGGAAATCTCGCCATGAAAATAGTCGCTGAAAATTTTGAACTTGAAATATTTAAAGGAGCCGAAAACCTTATTCGAAAACATTATCCTATCATTTATTGTGAACTATGGCCAAACGAGAAAAAACTTCTGGTTTTAGATTATATTAGGAATTTAGGTTATCAAATTTACTTTATTCATGAAAAACAACTCGTGATATACAACGGATCCAACTATAGCGGCAAACACTTTATTTTTAAAAAAGATGAATAAAATTCTGCTAACGTTTGGCACCCGTCCGGAGCTTTTAAAATTGATTTCGATCATTCGATTGTTTGAGAAAAACAATAGGCGATCCGAACTTTATGTACTGAATACTGGTCAACATGACACCTTAATTGATAAAGAAATTGAACATTTTCAAATTAAAGTTGATAACACCTTTGTTTTAGAGAAAAGAGATGGAAATTTAGATAATTTGATTGGACAATTAAGTATCCAGTTCGGTAAACTAAAAATTCATTTAATCTCTCAAAAAATAAACCTGATAGGATGTATTGTTCAAGGTGATACTGCAAGTACTTTTGCAACATCACTATTTTGTTTTCATAACAGAATACAGCTTTTTCATGTTGAGGCTGGACTAAGAACAAATGATATCGATAGTCCACATCCTGAAGAGTTTTATAGGAAAACGATTTCACAAATTGCATCATTTCACTTTGTTCCCGGAGAAATTCAAAAAGCGAATTTATTGAATGAAAAAATAAAAGAGGAGCGGATTAAGATTGTAGGAAATACTATCATTGATTTGATATCTCTGGAACAAAAAACTACCCCTCCCAACCCAACTGGAGTGCTAATTACCCTGCATAGATCACATACATGTCCCAAATATCAGGATGTATATATTGAATATATTAGAAAGCTAATTTCTCAAAACCCGAATTATCATTTCACCTTTCTTGGACATCCAAACCACAATCAAAAATTTGAAGGTCTTGAATTCACTAATTTATCTCGCATTACGGCAGTTGGATATGCCGAAATGCTTAACTATTATGCCCAATCGTGCATTGTTTTTACAGATTCTGGTGGAGTGCAAGAAGAAGCTTCGTTTCTAGAAATCCCATGCATTATTCTTAGAGAAAAAACAGAGAGAATAGAAGGCATCCAAAAAGGATGTGCGAAAATTGTTAACTTGAATGAACACTCAATTTCAACGGTGATTGACCAATTTGATTTTGAAACAATGAGCTCTTCAAAATTTATATATGGTAAAGGAGAAAGTGCCGAATTGATTTTTAAAAACTTGAAAGAATTTAACCTCTCTTAAGAATTTAAATTTCGATAATTTCGTTTCTTAGGCACTGAATAGGAACCTATGAATTATTATTTCAAATTGCAGTACCGCAGGCTGTTGCGAACCAGTTCTGAAAATGGGTCAAATTTCTATTTGGGTTTAGTGATTATCTGCATGCTTTTCGGGATAGGCTCTATTGCATTGTTTCACTATTTCGACTGGGCAGCAATTCCTTATTTGTTGATTCAGTTCGTGTTATTAAATACTTTTGGAAGTCCAAGAAACAACAGCATTTTACGATTGCTTTTTGACACAAAAACTCATTTTAAAATACGACTTATAGAAAATTTCATTTTCTCCATGCCCTTCATCATTTTTTTAATTATTTTCAATGAACCAGTCTATGCATCTCTTTCATTTACAGGTCCTTTAATTTTTAGTCTATCAAAAGGTCTTACTTTGCAAACCCTGACTCTCCCTACCCCATTCCCTAAAAATCCATTCGAATTCACAACTGGTTTTCGATTGAACTGGTTGGCAATTGTAATGGTAACATGTGTCTCAATCATTTCTATTTACGTAGACAATGTAAATCTAGGAATCGTATCCGTTTTCCTCAGCAACCTAGTATGTATGCGCATGTACGCCAAGCATGAGCCCCTTGAAATTTTGTGGCTCAGCTCTGAAAAGCCACCTACATTCTTATGGAAAAAAGCTAAGACTGGGCTTGCCCAATCACTCGTATTGACACTTCCTTTTGCAATTGTGCTCTTTTATTTTTATCCCGAAATGTGGTTCATTATTGTCATAGCTGAAATACTCGGACTTTTATACATTATAACTAGTTTACTATCAAAATATGCCTTTTATCCTGTCGAAAATAACTTGACCGGTGGCTTTTTAACTGCATTTAGTATCCTTTTACCACCAGCCCTTATCATTACCTTACCCTATTTATATAGCTCAGCAAAATCTAATCTCAAAAGTATTCTTCAATGATCAAAGTAGAGAATTTACGCAAACAGTTTGGTCAACTTGATGTACTAAAAGGAATTAACCTAGAATTAAAACCAGGAATGATTACGGCAATTGTGGGTGAAAATGGCGCTGGAAAGTCAACGCTTTTTAAATGCATTGCAGGCTTAGAAAGTTATAAGGGTACTATTGATTCAAACTATGAACCGTTGAAGAATTACATTGGATTTTTGCCCACAAATCCTCAATTTCTATCAAAAATCACGGCCAAAGAATACTTACATTTGGTGTGCAATGCCCGTAAAGTAACACCCCCAGATTTTGAAGAACGTAACATTTTCAATCTTCCTCTCAATCGTTATGCAGATGATTTCTCAACCGGGATGAAAAAGAAATTGGCTTTAACCGGAGTTCTACATTTGAAAAATGAGGTATTCCTCTTAGATGAGCCATTTAATGGAGTGGACATTCAAAGCAACATCTTATTTAACGAAATTCTTAAAACTTTAAAAAAACAGGGCAAAACCATCATTCTTTCTTCGCATATCTTTTCTGCAATACACGAAGTGTGTGATTATATTTATTATTTAGAAGATGGAAAAATCGCAAAACAAGGCAACAGAGATACATTTATGCAAATTGAAGATGAAATCAAACAAAAAGCAATAAAGGATAAATTGGAGGGGTTCTTTGATTAATCCTACCCATCCAATCTACCAAAATTCTTGAAGATGATTTTCAAATCCATCAAATAGGAATGGTTCTTGGCGTAAATTAGATTTAATCGAGAGATACCATCATCATCCAATTGATTATTAGGCACCATCATTACAGATGAAAGAATGCCTCTTTTAATATTGGGTAAACGCAAATTAGAGGAGTGGTGAATTTTAGCGTATCCCACAAAACTCTTTTTTCCTAATAAAATCCCAAATAGGTTTTTTAGAAATTGACCTTTAGATTTGTATCCCCAAATCAGTAGTGGAGATAATACAATCAATAAAAAAGACAATAAGATATCTATCAATCGTTTGTTCCGTCTATTAGCGGGTTTGTTGATGCGATTGATATCCATCACATACAAATCACCTTGCGAATCAATGGAATTAGATCCGATCAAAAACGAAGTTTCTGGCTGAGCTATTTTAAAATCAATATGCCCATCTTCTAGTTGCAACATTTTGGTAATGATTTCAGCAGCGGTAATGTTTTTTGCGCAAAATATCACCTCATCTATTTTATGAATGGCTATGGCCTGATCTAGTTGGGATAAGGTTCCAATAAATTTTTCATCAGAACTTTCTTCAGTTGGCGACAAAAATTGAACCGACTGAATTTTACTGTTGGTTTGTTGTAAAATTTGATTCACCCTTTCCGCTTCATCAGCATCTCCTACAATTACAAATCGTTTGTTCTTTGCTCCTCCAATTCTGTAATCTCCACCCAATAGTGCATGAAATATAAGTCGTGATCCTACATAATACAAGGCAATAAACCCTCCGCCTAGCAAAATTATCAATCTTGAAAACTGTAAATCTTTACTCAGCAAGGCGTAAATCATTAAAATGACTGCTGTCCCTACAATTGATCCTAACACATTTTTTATAAGACGAATCGGTTTATCATATCCACCTACAAAGAGTTGACTTAAGACCCAAATCAGACCGTAAATTGGTAAGGCCCAAATCAGTAATTCCTCTGGTATTGACTTTTGCTCTACTTGCTGATATTTCATAGCAATCAAAAACAGACTCAGTACAATAACAACAATATCGATAATTGGAATAATGGCTTTTTTAACGAATCGGCTCATGAGCGCCATACCTGCTCTGAAATAAATGGCCATATTAATCAAGAACGAATAGGCTTTTGCGTTCTTCTCAGAAAAGTGCTTTTTCGCAAAAATGATCATGGCATTGTAAAACACAAACACATAGTTCACACTACTCTTCTTGGTGCTTTCGCCTTTGTAATGTATGATTCTGGTATCCGGATAATAATAGTTCTTATAACCTCCCAAAACAATACGATAACTCAAATCGATATCCTCACCGTACATGAAAAAATCTTCGTCTAAAAGACCAACTTTATCCAATGCATCTTTTCGCATCAGCATAAAGGCCCCAGAAAGAATTTCAATTTCATGGGTTTGATTCATGTCTAAAAAAGACAAATGATAGCGTCCGAACTTCTTAGAGCGTGGAAACAATCGTGACAATCCAAAGATCTTATAAAAAGCATCTTTAGGTGTGGGCAATCCTCTTTTAGACTCAGGTAAAAAATTCCCTTTACCATCAATCATCTTCACCCCTAAACCTCCTGCATCAGGATGCGCATCCATGAAATCGACCACTTTTTTAAAGGTATCTTCTTCTACAATTGTATCGGGATTCAACAATAAGTGATAAGTACCTTTGGCAATTCTTAAAGCTTGATTGTTCGCTCTTGAGAATCCGACATTATCCTTATTAGCAATTAATTGAACATCCGGAAATTTCTTTCTCACCATATCCAATGAACCGTCAATAGAGTTGTTATCTACAACAAAAACTTCCCCATCAACATGCTTTAATGCAGCATACACTGAATTCAGGCATTGCTCTAAAAAGAACTCTACATTATAATTAACTATGATGACAGAAAGTTGCATTCAGCCTACTTTTCAAGCATACTTTGATTAATCAATGAAGTATGCGCGGTAATTTGGTTATTGTGTAAACGTGTCCA
>JAUHXX010000277.1 GCA_030426825.1 Bacteroidia bacterium
CGCTAAAGAGCACATCACTTCTTTACCTGAAAATGATAATAAAGAAGAGTCCAAAGTTGAAAAAGACATTAAAAAAGATGTTTCTAAAACTGAGGATAAAGCTGCTGATATTACTGATAAAACTAAGGAAACTGCTAAAAAAGTTGAAACAACCGCTAAGAAGACTATTCCTAAAAAGTCTGATCCTAAACCAAAAGCAGATGGAACGAAAAAATCTTGGCGAGAAGAAATGGCAGAAAAATATAAAAAGAAGTAGTGGGTATAGACGTTTTTTTTACCGCCTTTCTTTTTCCTTTTATTGCCTTTGCATTTCTGGGTTACCTTGTTTTCAAGTATAAACAAAACCCTAAACCTTTCTTTTATATTCTAATCATCTTTGCGAGTATTAATATTGTTCATTTTAAGTACGGAATGGGAAGTGTAGATGCTGCAGTTATTTGGTTGTTTGCCATTAACCTAGAAGCCTTTTTAATTTTTGTTTTCGCCTTATTCGGGTATAAACGATTGAGGGAAGCATCCAAATGAAAGCTTTACTCTCTATTTTTGGAATACTTCTCGGTACCTTCTCCCATGCTCAGATTGAGGTGATGGTGAAAGATTCTATTCGAATTCAAACCGAGAAAATTGGAAATCAAACTGTAGCTGAATTTATCCTAAAAAATAAAGAAGATTCCACATCATCAGTATCAACAGGAACAGTAGCTAATGGAGGATTGGTAAACGGAAAATTAATGCCCTACCGTGGAGAAAATTTTCAATATTTTGATTCTATTTCTTACATGAGCGGTCGGGCTTTTTGCCACCAAGATGTGCGAAAAACGATAGTTGAGACCTATGATTTGTTGCGCCAATCTTGTCCTGGTAGAGTTTTTCAATTAATGGAGTGCTCAAACCAGTGCGGTGGATCAATGTTTCCACATCAAACCCATCAAAACGGTTTAAGTATTGATTTTATGATGCCGCTTCAAAAAAGTGATGAGCCTTTTTATGACCTGGATAATTTGGGTGCTGATCATTATTGGTTGAAATTCGATAATAATGGTCGTTACGAAAAAGATAAGAGTGTTCAAATTGACTTTGAAACTGTAGCTATACACTTATTATTGTTGAATAATGTAGCCAGAAAGTACGGCTTAAAGGTTTCGAAAGTGATTATTAAGATTGAATTGAAAGACGAGTTGTTTTCGGGATTAAATGGAAAAAAATTAGAATCAAGTGATATCTACGTTGTTCAGAAACTAAATCCAATTATTAACAACTTGCATGATGATCATTTTCATGTTGACTTTTCGCCTTATTCGGATATAAAAGATTGAGAGAGGTGTTCAAATAGTCCTTATGGCTGAAATTCAGTATTTTATCTCTTGAAATATTTCTTCAATCTATTTAAATGTGCCATCTTTGCGCCCAATTTATAAGATTTTGTACAGATTTTGCTCCATATTAATAGTACTTCTAAGTCAGTTTGCCTTTGCACAGAACTTCTTAGATAAAGATTATTACTTGATAGACTCTTTAAAAGAATCAAACCTCAAAAGTCAAGAAAAGGAATTAATTGACTCAGCATTAAGTATTTTTCATCAGAGTGATCAGGAGATTGAAAAACTTGAAGCATTAGAAATCCTAACTGGCGAAGTAAGAAGTGCAGATATACTGTCAAAATATAATTCATTCAGGCTCAATTATTGCTTTCACCGGATGTTTGCATCCTTAATATCTGAAGACGATAGAAAAGCTTTTTTTAGCTCTTTTTCACGTGGTGTATTGATTCTTGGAACACAAGAATTGGATAAAGGGAATCCATTAAAATCACTTGATTATTTTTGGAAGGCCATTGATTTTTTGAAGGGAAAAGGCAAAGCAGAGGATTTCGCTTTAGCCTATACCAATATCGGAACCAACTACTTTCATCAAGGTGAAGTAGAACAATCTCAGATTTATTTAAAATTGGCCTACGATTCCCTTTACGAAACAACGAATCATGATTTAATGGCTTCAGCTTTGAATAACTTAGCCGTTATTCATCAAGAAAAAGGCCAAATAGATAGTTCCTTAAAATACCACTTCAAATCGCTAAACCTTGCTATTAAAGAAGGTAATAAACCTGGCGAAGCCATGTCTTACAATAATATTGGAGGTATCTATGCAGAAACGATTCCAGATAGTCTTCAAAAAGGAATTCAATATTTACATATGGCACTGGACATTTTTAAAGCTTTAGAAATAGAAGATTGGAGCTCATTCACTTATCATAAATTAGCATTGGCCTACTTAAAAGCGAACCAATTTGAGAAAGCTGAGAAAAACTCAAATTACGCCTTGCTTTATGCGAATCAAGCTAATATTTCTCAACCCATGCTAAGGGCATATGCAACCATTTATCGGGTGAAGAAAAAAATGGGTAAGAAAGGAGAGGCGTTGACTTACTACGAGAAATATGTCAATTTAAAAGATTCGTTATCAAATTCTGATATCAAGGTTGCTTCTGCCCAAAAAGAACTGGAGTATCAATATAAAACTGAAAAAAATCTAGCCGAAAAAGAAAATGAAAAACGACTTGCGCTTGAAAAGTCAGAACGCGAACGGCAACAAACACTCATTTACTGGATTAGTGCTTTTATAGCACTAACCTTAATCTTTGCCATAGTTCAGTTGGGTCGAAATAGAAAAATTAGAAAGCAGAATGATGTAATCGAAAAGCAATCTGAAGAGCGAAAAATACTGCTCAAAGAAATACATCACCGAGTAAAAAATAACTTTCAAATTATTTGTAGCGTCTTGCGATTACAGGCCTATGATGAAAATAATCCTGTTATTGATGCAGCATTTGAAGATGCCGTGAATCGAATTCAATCTATGGCCGAAGTGCATGAAATGATCTATAAAGAAGAAGCTTTCTCAACCATTAATCCTGAAGATTATTTTAATCGACTCACCAATTCAATCCAGCACCTGTCTTATGATCGAAAAATTGAATACCTAATTTCTTCTGAATTTGATGACCTTCCAATGGAAGTAATTATCAGTCTAGGCATTTCTGTGAATGAGTTAATAACGAATTCAATTAAGCACGCTTTTCAAAATTCTGATGTCAACCCGCAGATCAAAATCTCAATAATGGAATCAGATGGGCAAGGCGTTTTGTCATATCAAGATAATGGGATAGGTTATGACGCCAAAAGTGTGCAAGAGTCATTTGGAACAGAACTGATCAAAACAATTATCGAGCAAATTAATGGCCAATTACAATATCGAACTACTGAGAAAGGATCAGAAGTTGTGATTGGTTTTATGATTCAGAATTAATCTTCGAGTATCATCAATTGAAATCCCATTTGGTGAAATGTTTCAATTTTAAGATGTTTATCTACCGATAGGTACTTACGTAACTTACCAATATAGACGTCCATACTGCGTTTTGTAAAGTAATCGTTTTGTTTCCAGATACTATCTAATGCCACATCCCTCGGCATGATTTCACCTTGATATCGACATAACAAATCAAGTAACATGGCTTCTTTTGGTGAGAGTTTTTTATTACCCGTAGCATGCCTTAAAATGCGTGATGTTGGTGAAAATTCGAAAGTTCCAAATTGGTATTCATTCTTTTGCTCAGGTAAATTAGAGACGTCAGCAGTTCTATTTAACAAGGCTTTTATTTTGAGCAGCAATACTTCTGTGTCAAAAGGCTTGGTTAAATAATCATCTGCCCCAATTTCATAGCCTTTGATTAAATCTTCTTTTTGGTTTTTAGCAGTTAAAAAGAAAAAGGGGACATCTTTTTGATCTTTTATTTTCTCTCCTAATGTAAACCCGTCCATATGCGGCATCATGACATCTAGAATGCACAAATCAAAATCGTTTTGCATGACGATTGAATAGGCCTCAGAACCATTTTTAGCCCAAGTAACTTCATATCTTGATAATTCAAGATAGTTCTTCATAAGAGAACCAAAATTCTCTTCGTCTTCGACCAAAAGTATTTTATGCATCTCGTTTCAATTTGATAATTGCTTCAGTTCCATTGCCAATTGAACTCTTTAATTCAATAGACCCGTTCATTTTTTCTATAACAAGTTTGGCGTAACTTAAACCTAAACCAAAGCCCTTTGTGTCATGTAAGTTGCCTGATTGTACTCGATAAAAATTATCAAAAGCCTTCGTGATTTGTTCTTTTGACATGCCTATCCCTTGATCTTTAACTGTCAAATGACAAGCATTATTTTCTTCAGAAATCTTGATTTCAATTTTCGGCTTTTCTCCTGAATATTTAATTCCGTTCTCGATAAGATTAATGATTACATTTTCTAAATGATAGGCGTTGGCCATAACATGAAGCTCAGTTCCCTCAAAAATAATCTCAGCCTGCTCTTTTTCAATGTACAAGGCCAAGTTCTCAATTGCAGATGATACAGCATTGCCCAGATGAACGCTAGAAATCGGGATATCTAGAGCGTCTTTGTTTAAAGAGGCCACCTCTAATATTCGCTCAACTTGCTGATTTAATTTGGTTTTTTCTTGTTTGATGATGCCTACATATTTTTCTACTGTACTTCTGTTTAAATCGTTGTTTGGATGCAGTAATGAATCTGCAGCAAGCGATATTGAAGCCAAAGGAGTCTTGAACTCATGTGTCATATTGTTGATGAAGTCTGACTTGATTTGAGAGATTTTTTTATGTTTGATGATCAAACGAATACTGTAAGCAAATACAGAGGAGATCACTAATATAAAGACTAAAGAAAGAACGATCATAAAAGTGATTTCTCGCCAAATTAAAGCGTCTGTGTCCAGTCTCAATTGCAAATCATATCTTCCTGGATTCATAATATCCGTGGTAAACAACGGAATGTCATATTGAATCAAAGTGACCTGTTGTGGCTCAATACGATACTGTGCTTCTTGATTGTCAAAAATGCCCCAATCCTTAATTTCGCCGAGATTATTGGCGGCAAGTTCAGAGCTTAAGAGGCCAACAACGTGATTACTATCCAGTCTGATATCTCCTTTGGTTGAATGAACTTCAATTTTCATCCGAT
>JAUHXX010000278.1 GCA_030426825.1 Bacteroidia bacterium
AAAGTTAGTGATTTTAGCTCAAAACCCTGGCGTTGATTTATAGCCATTGTTGGCAAACGTATGTCAATCTTGATTTCAGTTTTCCCATGATTCGCGGATATCAATTCTACCGCATCTTTCTTGGTATTTGATCAGCGAATCTTTATTAATTCCACCCATTTTATATTTTTCAGGAACGACCTGATTAATCAGTTCATTTACTTGAAATAATTCTTCGTGATAAATATTGTGTATCTGAACATTCTTCACAGTGCCATTTTTCTCAAATCTGTATCCTTTTATATCACCATCTGCAATGCAAGGATTTGAGTAAAATACAGCTAGGTCATCGATATTGATTTTTGATAACTTTCGAATGCTCTTTTTAGGTAAATTTTTTGACACGAAGAGGATACTATCTTTTTCATCTTCAAGTTCACCCCTAAATAAGATTTTCAATTCTTTGTCGGATATTTCTTAGAGTACAGAATAGGCAAGTGAATAATTATAATCCGCAACCGAGATTTGGAACGGATCAATTGATTTTTCTTTGCATGAATTAACTATCGAAGTCAAAACAATCAAAGTGAAGATGAAATATGGCCTCATATGTTTGCCAACGTCCACGGCTATGAATTCGGCGATGGGCCGGCGTTTTTGGTAGCTTTTTTGGGCACCAAAAAGAGCCGGTGCGATAGCTCGAATTCAGCCGTATAATTAATTTACAGTTAAGGTAATCAATTCGGAACGAATTGAGCTGATTTATAGCCACTGTTGTGCTTAGTGCCTTGTAGTTATTTTTAGTACTAACGACTTACACTTTATTCTTTTTGTCTCTTGACGACATTTTTTGTTTCAGGTTCTAAATTACCTTTTAAGACTTCTTTCACATCATTTTTCAGTTTCTCAAAATCTATGTCTTCTTTGTAGGTATAAGAGTAGAGAGTTCCGCTTACTTCATTTTTTGCAGTTTCTAATCTTTTAGTTAAAACATAGTCGATTCCGTTAGAAGGGTCTATGTTGTGAAACATTAAAACATGAAGTCTATAGAGTTGATCTTTATCTGAACCATCTGGATTTGTACTATACACATAGTAAATTACTTTTGTAAAACTTTTTGAAAATCTATCTTCAGGCAACTCCTCAAACCATTCATAACCCCATATATTTTTATTCTCAAATTTGAAAAAGTCATAGTTGAAATATTCATCTATACCCTCGGGTAAAGTTCCTTTCTTCTTTGCATCGTACATCTTTTTTTTCCATCGCTTCCCTTCTGCGAAATTGCCCAATCCATAATATGCGACAA
Organism: Bacteroidia bacterium; assembly: GCA_030426825.1. Taxonomy (GTDB): domain Bacteria; phylum Bacteroidota; class Bacteroidia; order Flavobacteriales_D; family Crocinitomicaceae; genus Paracrocinitomix. The sequence continues at coordinate 1,289 of JAUHXX010000278.1, forward strand.
TGACGTTTTTAACCATAAAATATTCTCGTTTTGCAAATTCATCGTCAAATCTTTCTTTCCCCTTATTGATACTCTCAAGTGCATCAAGTGCGTAAAAAAGGGATTTATCAAATTTTTGTTCAAAACGATAAACTTCCTGCAAATGCGTTGCTGTCATTGTTCTATACCATAGGGCATAATCGTAGAGTGTATCATTTTTTGGTACATTTTCCTCAAGCTCTTTAAATTTAATGTAGGCTGAATCAATTTCATTAGTGTTCAAGAAACTTTCGGCTTCCACGTATTTAGAAAGGAAATCGTTTTGACTAAATCCAGAGATTGAGATTAGTAATATAGATAAGAATTGAATCTTTTTCATGAATCGATGTTTTGGCATTAAGCACAACGTCCACGGCTATGAATTCGACGCGTTTGGCCAGCGGTTTTGGGTAGCTTATTGCACCCAAAAGTGCTGCAGCGGGATTGTCGGATTCACCGTGAGATTAATTTAAAGATGAAGTTAATGATTTTAAGCTAAAACCCTGGCGTTGATTTATAGCCACTGTTGGCAGCTGGGTTTTATTTTATTCACAATCCAAATTGTACTTTTTAACAGACAGTAGTATCACACCATTATCTGCATCATCTCCATAAATGAACTTCGCGCCTGGATCATTGCTTTTGAAGAAAGCATAGATTGTGTCGATATCCTTTCTGAATAATTTTAGATCACACTTCTTTAATGAATCATAATTGATCATATTTCCATTAATTACTAAAAGTGGATGTTTATTTAGTTTATTTTCTTTTTTAAGATTCTCAATGAAGTTGATTAAATAATCTTTGTTCAAATCTTCATCACTCAGTTCATACGCACTTTGCCAACATCCCATAAGTAATAAAGAGAGTATTGCGAGCGTAAACCATTTCATATAATTAGCTAGTTAAGTTTTAACCTTGCTGCCAACGTCCACGGCTATGTTTCTGTTGCGACTTGGGCCCTGTAGTAAGCGGCGTTTAATTTAGTTGACTTCTAAGCTAGTTTGAGGGATCTAGGGCCGCCACGAAACGATCCGGGACTGATTTAGTGTGTTTAAAGATAGGAATTTCCCAAAAGCCAAACGAGCAATAGAACATAGCCATTGTTGGCAATAGTTATGTTTTGTTATAGTAATAATCGAACCAACGGATACCATCAAGGTAAATCTCGTGATTATTCTCTTTGCTCAATAGTTCATTCAAAGTGACTTCATCCCAATAAGTGCATCCTGAACAAACAGGAACGATGGTTTTAGAATTTCGGATTAATATTAATTGTTCTTTGTCTTCTTCCTTAATTTTCATCACCCCCTTTTTGTCGAATTGCTCTAGGATTAGAACGGCTAGAAACTGATCGCTAGGTTTTGAAGAGTAAAGCTGCTCGCGAATTAGTTTATACCTTTTCTTCTTAATTAATTTAATAGATCTCCAGACCGGTTTTGTAGGAGTTCCTCCGACACTACATGCATAACCAATTGCATCGTTATCCCAATCTATACTTTCGACATCAATTTGAGCGAATGAAAATGTTGAAGCAAATATTAATAGAATTAAGGATATTATTGTTTTCATAATTATTGCCAACGGTTTCGTATAACCGTCAGTTACGGGTTAAATTAGCGATTATTTTAGGTTAAGCACAGGCTTTAGCAATTCCGAGTGGATTCGTACGTAGTCGAATCCTCCGTAATTGCGGTTATACGTTGTTGTGGCACGTTTTTATTTAAATCGTTTATATAGCTCCTTAATAATATAAAATGTATTGTCCACATTTACATTTTCAAAAACAATCATTGCTAATTTTTCTTCCTTATTTATATACATTCTTGTACTAACACCTGGGTCTGAACCGCCATGATACCAGGTTGGGTATAAACTTGGACTTTGAAACCAACATAATCCCTGATCCTTATCTTCATTAATGTCTTCAGTAAGTTGAGGGCTCATCATTAAATCAATCGTTTCATTTTTTAGAATACGCTTTCCATTATATACTCCTCCATTCATATAGGCTGTCGCAAATTTTGCTAAATCAAGTACTGATGTTCTAACCAACCCATCAGGATAATTCCAAAAACTATAATCGCAATATGGGTTGAAATAAGGAAGTTTAATTTCTTTTGAATCGTTCAAGTTTCTCTGAAGAGGACCTAAAAACAAATAAGGGGTAACCAATTTATTAAGGTCAATTTCATTTAGGAAATATCCTGAGTTACTCATTTCCAATGGTTCGAAAATCTTTGCTTTGACATATTCATTAAATGAAACACCAGAAATTTCTTCGACAATTAATCCTAAAAGACCGAATCCGATATTTGAGTATTCTCTGAAAGATGCAGGCTTTTTATTTTGAAAATTATCAGTTTCATTGTAGTATTCTCCATCAGAATTAAAATAATTAAAAAGCCAATCTTTTAATTCTTTCTTTGGGTCGCCGCATTGATAACCAATTTTTATTGAGCTTCCATCAGCTATTGAAGATGTATGAGTTAGAAGTTGCTTAATAGTTATAGGTATATTTGGAAAATTAGGGTTCCGCACACTGAAATCTATATAATCATTAACATCGGCATCCAATTTTAAAAGTCCTTTTTCCCAAAGTTGCATTATAGCAGTTGCTGTTATTGTTTTTGAAATGGAAGCGATATTAAGTATAGACTCAGTAGTCATTTTTTTTTCGTCCTCAATATTGGCATAGCCATAACTATATTGCCAAACTATACTATCCCCTCTAACAACACAAGCTGCAATTCCGGGAATGTGAAATTTCTCAGCCTGATTCTTAATAAAAACATCCAGAGAATCTAAGGTTTGTTCTTGGCCTAATAAAGGGTTAGTCAAACCGATATAAAATACAAGTGAGGTTAGAATTAGTTTTTTCATAGTGTATTTTAAATGTGCCACAACGTCCACGGCTATGAATTCGACGCGCTTGGCCAGCGGTTTTGGGTAGCTTTTTTGCACCCAAAAGTGCTGCTGCGGGATTGACGGATTCGCCGTGAAATTATTTTGTAGATGAAGTTAGTGATTTTAGCTCAAAACCCTGGCGTTGATTTATAGCCATTGTTGTGTGCTGGCTTTTATTCCATAATGTTCCAACCAAGCCAGTGGTTCAGTCAGCCTGTGTTTATTAAATTCCAAATGTATTACTCGTCTTTTCTTTCCGTTTGTTGTTCTGTTTGAAGCATGTAATGTCAACGGTTTCATTAGCATGGCTCCGCCTTTTTCTACTTCACAAATGATTTCGCTTTTGATATTCCAATCTTTAGTGTCTGTGCGAATGATTCCGTTCAAGTGAGATTTTGGGATTACTTTTAAAGCTCCGTTATCCTTAGTGGTTTTGTCCAAGTGAATTCGCACAGTGATTGTGTCTTCTAAAATCTCAGTTGGTGGCTGAACGCCATATTGCCCTTTTTTAAAAGTCCAATTTGAATAATTTTCCAAATCCACTTTTTTGTCAACTGAAATGCTCAAATCTTGATGATATGCTACAAACCAATTGGAATCACTTGGCTTGTCAAAATATATTGCTTTAGTAAGAAAGTATCTAGACTCAGAAAGCTGGGAGAGTAATATTTGGAGATTATTGTTAAATAAAAGATCACTCAATTCAGGTACATTTCTGATCAATTGCCTGATTGCAAATAAATCCTTTGTTTTCATGAACGAATTACCTTTCTGTTCTG
>JAUHXX010000279.1 GCA_030426825.1 Bacteroidia bacterium
AAAAAGCTGAAAAGGGTATTTATAAAGATATAAAAGCAATAGATAAGTCTCGGTATAAGAGCACAAGTGCATTGAGTAAAGAAAACTTAAAGTATGCCAATAAAATATTTGCCGAGCAGGATAGAATGGTGGACTATATCAAAAAGGGCAATGAGAAAATTGAAAAGAATTTTGAATCCCTTGATAACGCTGTGGAGAAAATAGAAGAGAATTATCCAGGAGCTTTTAACTATTCCAAAAAAGGATATTTGAAGGAAGAGGTGCTTAAAGTTTGGGCAGATTCCATTAAAATGCAAAAAGACAGTTTGATAAAGGTTAGAGATGATTTTGCCAAATTAAGGGATAAAACAAATTTCAATGCGTTACTGAGCAATGTCGAGTTCATGAGATCATTAATGATTGCACAAATAGAAATGGTTAAAGAAAATAACTATCGTGTAGATGATTATATTCTTGAAGTGGATACTTTGATAGGCATTGCAGGTGCACATTCAGTCATGTTGTTTGCAGATTCGCTAAAGCTTGAATTGATTGGTAAAAGAACAAATCTCTTTTTAAGAAATGCCAATAACTATGTGCGAAAGGCGCGGACAGATTTCAAAGAAAAAGAAACGAATAATGAATTGTCAGATCCGGCAGCGTATGAAGAATATATGAACGCTCAGTTATTAGAAATACTTGAGATTGTTGAGGATATCAATCGTAATAGCTTGAAATTTCAATTGGCTGTATTAGACGTCTTTAAGTCTTATCGAACGCCAAAAGAAGTTGTAAAATTAATGGAAGAAATTGTAGAGTTGAAGGAGGAGAAATATGATTACATCAGTGAGTATATAGATGCAGATCATGAAAGAAATCAACGTCTTATTACCATCATGGATGAAAAAAGCAGGGAGTGGAAAGTAATGTACGCTCCGCCTAAAAAGTAAGTTTACTTTTTACAGTCTTGTTGATAAAGGCCAATATAATCCATAATGATTTTAACTGCAGCATCACTAAGTAGATTGTTGGTGTACTCACGCTCAACAATTAATGTATTTCCAATTTTGTAAACTTGGCACCAGTCGTAATCAAAGGCCTTTTGTGCAGAAATTAAAGCAGCAACCGTACCATAAGCCATGTTTCCTTGATCACGCATAAAAGCTAAAAAGGCTCCTCTTAAAGCTTTTGCCGGGTGAAAATAATCATCCATTGCTTGCAGGTAAGCCCAGCACATCAAATCATCTCCGCTTAATAATTCTGTTTGATTATTTTCTTCAGGGACTTCATCCGAAACGGCCTTTAAGTATTCGAACACAGATTTATCAAGCCCTTTTCTTTTGGAAAGCAAATACGACTCAAAGTTTGCTGTGCTTTTATGAGAGAATCCCATTGAATTAATGGCGGCAAATTTATCAAGTGATGTGGTTTTTTTACTTCCTAACATTTTTAAGCCTTTTTTATCTAAGCCAAACTCACTGATATGCGCAACTGCTTTTGAAGTCGAATATTCACCCCAAAAATTAGTTGATGTTAAGGGTGAATCTGCTAACGCAATTGAAGTGGGTAGAGCGATTACCAAAAAGAGAAATAGATGCTTGAGTTTCATAGTGTATTGTTTAAAGCAAATCTAAGAAAAGGAAAGCAAAACAAATTAGGGTATTTCACGTATTTAAGAACGATACTTTATGAAGGGCAAGTTTTTATCGAGTTTATTGTTGCTGGTGGTGCTAAACCTTCTGGTAAAACCATTCTATATTTTAGGGATTGACGCTGAGGTTCAAAACAGAGTAGGAGAAGAGGTGTATGGAAATTATTACGCCTTATTAAATTTTTCATTTTTACTGAATATCCTTCTTGATTTAGGGATCACTAATTACAATACACGTAACATTGCACAGCATCCTCAACTATTGTCGAAGCACTTCTTTAAAATCTTGTCGCTGAGGTTTTCATTGTTTCTGTTGTATGCATTTTTTACAGTGGTTTCAGGGTTTTTAGTAGGTTATTCAGGTGAAGAGTTTTATCTATTGTCGATTCTGATGATCAATCAATTTTTCGTTGCTGTTATCCAATTTTCAAGGTCAAATTTTGCCGGGCTTCATCTTTTTAAAACTGATGCGCTCATTTCAATTTTAGACAGAGGACTCCTCATTGTTTTTTGTTCTGTTTTATTATGGTCGAATCTCTTTCATGGAGAATTTAAAATTGAATGGTTTGTGTATGCGCAGAGCATTGCTTACGCGAGTTCAGCTTTAATTGCCATTATTGCATTAAAAACAAAAGTTGGCCGAATAAAACTCGATATTAAGAAAGCGTTTTCAATAGCTTTATTGCGTAAGAGTTTTCCTTATGCATTGTTGATTTTTTTAATGATGATGTACAACCGAATTGACGCAGTTATGCTTGAACGCCTTTTAGTTGATGGCGTTCAAGCTGGTATTTACGCTCAAGGATTCAGAATATTGGATGCTGTTAACATGTTTGCCCTTCTATTTGCTGGATTATTACTTCCAATTTTTGCAAGACTTTTAAAGAAAGGGGAAAGTATATTGGAGATAAAAAGTTTGGCCTTTAGAATTCTAGGAGCCTTAAGCATAATTACGGCCCTAATTTGTTTTGTATACAGTTCTGAATTGATGGCTTTAAGATATGACGGTGTTACTGCACTATCAGGACAGTCTTTTGGATTTCTTATTCTAAGTTTTATTCCGGTTTCATTGACCTACGTTTACGGAACTTTGTTAACAGCAAATGGAAGTCTTAAACCGTTAAATTATATGGCCGTATTTGGCTTAGTATTAAATGTTGTATTGAATCTTATTCTGATCAATCAATTTAAAGCTGTAGGAGCTGCTGTGGCCACTTTAGTCACTCAGGCTTTGACCTGTGTGATTCAAATCATTCTGGTACATAAACTGCTGAAAATCAAGTTTGATCCTATGCCGTTTATCAAGTTGTTTTTATTGGCTGGATTGACGCTTGGAGCTGTCTACACAGTTAAAGAAGTATACGGGTCTGCACATCTACTTTTAAAATGTGGCATGTTGTTTATTTACGGATTACTGCTCGCCTTTATTCTGCAATTGATAAAAACCTCAGATATAAAAGAAATTATTGGCTCAAAAATCAATAAGTCAATAGAATAAGGCCAACCAAACAAACGATTGTAACCGCAACGAGCCCTTTCGTAAACTCATTAAGTTGCCATCTAAAGTTTGAAAAATAAAACATGAACATGTTCGGAATCAAACAAAAAATAAGAATATCTTGTTGCTCAACCGAACTGTTAAATGCCAGGTCAGTGTAGGCATCAAAACTTACGATTGTATTTCGAGCTTTGACTAAAAAAGAAATGTAAAAACCAATTATTGGTAAAATCGCGCCTACTATTAAGCCAACGAATACGTTATCTATTTTCGCTAATTTTTCTTTCATGATAAATCCCATTCATTTAGGTTTGAAATAAGGTGATGTGCAGTCATGTCAAACTGCGTGGGAACGATAGAAACATAATTTTGACCCAGCGCCCATAGGTCTGTATCTTCGCCTTTATCTGTGTTACGATAATCTCCAGTTAGCCAATAATAACTCCCTCCAAAAGGATCTTGTCTTTTGTCAAAAGAATCCTCCCAATAGGCTTTACCTTGTCTACAGATCTTCATTCCTGATAAGTCATCAATTTTACCTTTTGGAATATTGACATTTAGACAAGTACCTTTAGAAAGGCCATTTTGAAGCACAAGTTTGGAAATTTTTGTGGCGTATTCAATTGAGGCATCAAAATCTGCGTCTTCATCAAAATCTAAAAGTGAAAATCCAATACTCGGAATACCTTCAATTGCTCCTTCAACTGCAGCCGACATGGTACCGGAATACAACACATTCGTTGCAGCATTTGAGCCATGATTGACTCCTGATACTAATAAATCTGGTCTTCTTTTTAATATTTCATAAATCGCCAGTTTTACACAGTCAACAGGAGTACCTGAACATGTATAAGCTTCTATATCACCAAAAACATCAGAAGGTTTTAACCGTAAAGGATGATGGATGGTAATTGCATGACCCATTCCGCTTTGAACCGTATCGGGAGCAACCACAACAATATCACCTAAAGATTGCATTGCTTTTACTAAAGATGCAATTCCTTTAGCGTTAATACTGTCGTCATTAGTGATTAAAATCAATGGTTTTTTGCTCATATTTCAAAGTTAACTAACAAAACTGAATTGTGGCAGTTTGAATAGCAGAGATACTTGTTTTCTATCCCTCTTTTTAGTTAATTCAAATATGAGAAAAGGTAACGATTAAATCATTTTTAGGATCAATAATACACCTTTATATGGCATTGCAATAGTCTCAGCATCAACCTGAATAATGCCAAAGCAATCCTCGTTGCTCGTTTTATGAACAATAAAATCTTGCGGAATTTCAGGTTCTTTAGCTCTAATTTCTCTGCCGAATACGGTACTGATGAAATCTGTTCGGGTCATGTGTACATTCTCTGTGAACGAAAGCGTTCTCGGATCTATTTCTTGACCACTCACTAGGTTTTCTTGCACTTTTACAAGTGATCCTTGAATCAATTCAAGTTCACGACTAGATGGAACTTTAGATTTAAGAATGTAGTATTTTTCTACAGAGTAATCTCCAAATTTTGGATGCGTTGAAATGATCTTTTTTTCAGTGATCAATTTACTTTTAAACGGCGCCTCTTTTTTAATGGCCACTTGTCTTTTTTCAAGTGCAACTGGCTTCAAAACTTCAGAGTGTTCTTCTCTTATTTCTTTTTGTGCAATAACTGAACTTCCGATTATGATGAGGCTTAATGTGATAATATTTTTCATTGGTCTGTTTTTTTTGCCTTGCATGGCGGTTTGTATATAGACCTAATTCAAATGATGTGCCAAGTTTACCAGCTACTGCCCGAACCACCACTACCGGACTTGCCTCCA
>JAUHXX010000280.1 GCA_030426825.1 Bacteroidia bacterium
AAAAATATTGGAATTAATTTCAGAATGCAATTTATCCCAATGTCTTTCTTATTTTTGCGTGCTCAAAGTTACATAAATGAGCGATCCTATAAAACACGAGTGCGGAATAGCACTTTTAAGACTCAAAAAACCTCTTCAATTTTATCTTGACAAATACGGAACGGCCTTTTACGGACTGAATAAAATGTATTTGTTAATGGAAAAACAGCACAACAGAGGTCAAGACGGTGCTGGATTAGCGAACATTAAATTTGATGTAGAACCAGGAGAACGTTATATCTCTAGATTTCGATCAATTGATCAAAAACCAATTCAAGACATCTTTAAACATGTCAACAAGAGGTTTAACGAAATTGAAGATAAAGACCCTGCTCTATTGAGGGATGTCAATTATCTAAAAAAGAATGCAGGTTTTACAGGTGAACTTTTTTTAGGTCATTTAAGATATGGAACTTTTGGAAGAAACTCCATTGAATCTTGTCATCCGTTTCTAAGACAAAACAATTGGAAAACAAGAAATCTAATCGTTGCAGGTAACTTTAACCTCACGAATAATGATGAATTATTTGAGCGATTATTAAAACTGGGACAGCACCCTAAAGCAAAAGCAGATACAGTTACAGTGCTTGAAAAGATCGGTCACTTTTTAGATGAAGAAAATGCTGAACTTTACGCTAAATATAAGCCAGAAGGCTATTCTAATAGAGATGTCTATAATTTGATTGGACAAAACATGGACATCCAAAAAATCCTAAAAAAATCTTCAGAATACTGGGATGGCGGATATGCTATGTGCGGTTTAATCGGTCATGGAGACGCTTTTGTACTGAGAGATCCGAACGGAATTCGACCTGCTTTTTGGTATGAAGATGACGAGATTTGTGTGGTAACATCAGAACGCCCTGTGATACAAACTGCGTTCAACGTTGCCCTTGAAGACGTAAAGGAATTAACACCCGGTCATGCCTTAATTGTAAAAAAGAACGGTGAGGCAGCAGAGTATGAAATAAACGCACCAAGAGCACTTAAGCAATGTTCGTTCGAACGCATCTATTTTGCAAGACCTGGAGATAAAGACATTTATACAGAAAGAAAAAATCTCGGTAAACTTCTTGTTGAAGATACCATCAGACAAATTGATGGCGGTATTGATGATGCTGTCTTCACCTACATACCGAATTCCGCTGAAACGTCATTTTTTGGACTCATTAAAGGACTTGAGAAATACCAAAACAATCTTAAACTTCAACAAATAAAGGAAAAGGGAAGCTCGATTACGGATGAAGAATTGGCAAATATTTTAGCCAAACGAACCCGTATTGAAAAGATAGCCATCAAAGACACTAAGCTTAGAACCTTTATTACTCAAGATGACGGAAGAGATGATTTGGTTGCGCACGTTTATGATATTACTTACGGAACCGTTAAAGAGGGGGAAGACAATTTGGTAATCATTGACGATTCTATTGTTAGAGGAACTACTTTGAAAAAAAGCATCCTTAGAATTTTGGACCGTCTGAACCCTAAACGAATTGTTGTCGTTTCTTCGGCACCTCAAATTCGATACCCGGATTGTTATGGTATTGATATGGCTAAAATGGGAGATTTTATTGCTTTTGAAGCAGCAATACAACTCTTAAAGGAAACAGGACAAGAACACATTATTCAAGAAACATATGAAGCATGTAAAGCTGAGCTGAACTTGAAAAAAGAAGAAATGCAAAACCGTGTTAAGGCCATCTACAAACCGTTTAGCGCGGATGAGATTTCCGGAAAAATCGCCAAACTTTTAACTCCAAGTGACATTAATGCTGAAGTTAGAATAGTGTATCAAACCATAGAGAATTTACATACAGCCATTCCTAATCATACAGGTGACTGGTATTTTACTGGAGATTATCCAACTGCTGGAGGAAACAAAGTGGTTAATAAAGCATTTATGAATTACGTGGAAGGAAGTTCTGAAAGAGCTTATTAGGCTTTCGACTTTTCTCTTAGCGGTCTAACCAATCCAAAATCAAATATCAATTTGATTAACACAAAACAGGTCAATAAAATAAGTCCGTCTATTGTATTGGACAAATAATAGTAACCCACTAAGCCTCCACAGATAAGAAGGAGTAATACAATTATTTCCAAATAAAAATTCTTCATCAATTTATCGAATGTGTAATCGTAGTACTTTTTAGGCATGTAAAAAGTCATTTTATCTTTTAGGTGAGCTGCGAATAGAACTAATGGTAGTAAAAGCCACCCTTCTTCCTTTAGAAATTCAACTATTTCAACCATGGGTTTTGAACCAGAAACACCAATCATATCAGCCATTAAAAAAAGTGCCAGTGATGTCGTTAATACAAAAACCATTACAGACACAACCACTCCTGTCGTCCATACAGATTCTTCGGCAGCTGAATTTACCTCCATCACTTTTTTATGCCTTCTGTGACGAGCAAACTCTGAACCCAGAAAATCAAAAAAATAAAAAGCTATGATCACGGGCAATGTCCACCCAAGAAATAAATAACCCAGAACTGGTAATGCTAACTCTAGTGAGTATTGAAATAAAGGATGTGCTAAAACTTTTCTAAAGTTCATCAATCTATGGCATTCAAATTATCTTTTGCCAATTGAAAATTAGGGTTTATTTCAACTGCTTTTTGATAGAATTTTCTGGCATTATTTAAATCACCTTTCTTTTCATAAGCGAATCCCATATTATTGTAAGCTTGATAATACATGGGATCTAATTGTGTAGCTCGTTCAAAATAGAAAATGGAGCTGTCATATTCTCGTGTCATCAATAAATGAATATAACCTATGTTATAATAAGGATCTGGCCAGGTTTCATCAATATCGTTGATCGTATAATAGCAATTCAATGCATCATCTACTTCTTCTCTATTTTGATAGTACATGCCTTTATTATACCAAGCCTCCAAACTGTTAGGTGCGATATCTATGGCCGAATTATAATACTCTAAGGCAAGAGAATCACCTTTTTCATCATACATCACCCCCATGGCAATGTATGCAGAATAATAATTAGGATCTTGTTCGACTGCCGTTTGAAATGAGCTGACAGCACGATTCCAACTTTCTTCTTTTCTGGGGTCCTCATCTTCTCTTACATAATAGTCAGATCTATAGATAAGTCCTTTGGTAAAATAAGGTTCAGGTAGGTAAGGGTTAATTTTAAGCGCTTCACTTAAATAGTAAATTGCCTCCTGTGAATTATTTAATGCCGCATATAATTTTCCTAATCCAACATATGCTCCAGCATTGGTTGAGTCTCGTGCTATGATATAATCATAGTGATATTTACTTTTCTCTAAATCAAGCTGGGCCAAGTTAACATCTGCGTATAACTTATGTACTTTGAGAATGCTTGAATCTTTTTCTAAGGCCTGTTCCAAATCAAGTTGAGCCAACTCGACATTCCCTTTTCTAATATAATACTGTGCTCGTTCGAAAAGCACTAGCGGATTATTCGGGTCAGCATTAAGTTTGGTTTGATAAAATTTAAGTGAATCAACAACACCATTTTCATCAGTAATGTCTATCGGGCTCTTGTCTTCTTTGGGCTCTTCGCCTCCGCATGCGACTATTAGCGTTAAAATTAATATGGATGTAACTATTCTCACGTTTGAATTTTGTGTAAAAATAGAATTTTCTGAGGAGTGTTTGATACTGATTGACTAAAGGGTACAAAAAAAGGAGCAATCCGTTCTGTCTTGGCATAGCCTCGACAGTTCGAATCCACTCCCCTTTCTTTGGTAGAAGTAAAGTCCTAAGCGACTTCCTCGCCTTCTATACCTTCAACTATTTTTTGTTCTAGTTCATCTAAAAGCTCTGGGTTATCTTTTAGTAAAGCTTTCACTGCGTCTCTACCTTGACCTAGTTTAGTATCGCCATAACTGAACCAAGAACCACTCTTTTTAATGATATTCAATTCAACTCCGATATCTAAAATCTCACCCACTTTAGAAATTCCTTCTCCATACATGATATCAAACTCAGCTCTTCTGAAAGGTGGTGCTACTTTATTTTTAACAATTTTAATCTTCGTTCTATTACCAATCACTTCATCACCATCTTTGATTTGAGAAGATCTTCTAATGTCGATACGAATAGAAGAATAAAACTTCAATGCATTTCCACCAGTTGTTGTTTCAGGGTTTCCGAACATCACTCCAATTTTTTCTCTCAATTGGTTAATGAATATGCAACAGGTATTTGCTTTATTAATTGAACCCGTCAATTTTCTTAAGGCTTTCGACATCAATCTTGCTTGCAAGCCCATTTGTGAATCTCCCATCTCACCTTCAATCTCTGCTTTTGGGGTTAAGGCTGCAACTGAATCAACTACCAACAAATCAATTGCTCCTGAACGGATCAAATTATCTGCAATCTCCAAAGCTTGCTCACCATTATCCGGTTGAGAAATCAATAAATTATCAATATCAACCCCCAATTTTTCTGCGTAAAAACGATCAAAAGCGTGCTCTGCATCAATAAAAGCAGCTATACCTCCTTGTTTTTGACATTCTGCGATTGCATGAATTGCTATTGTTGTTTTACCTGAAGATTCTGGTCCGTAAATTTCAACTATTCTCCCTTTAGGAAAGCCTTTAACTCCTAATGCTAAATCAAGTGTTACTGAGCCTGTAGGAATAACATCAATGTCTACGATTGCTTCATCTCCTAATTTCATTACGGTTCCTTTACCGTAAGTTTTTTCAAGCTTATCAAGCGTTAACTGTAATGCTTTAAGCTTTTCATTGTTTACTTCTTTTACTTCTGCCATAATTATTAATTTGAAACAAAGGAATATTACCAAATCGTAAACTATTTACGTACCCCTTTTGGTTTGTTGTTTATTATCTAAATCATTAATCTTCTATC
>JAUHXX010000281.1 GCA_030426825.1 Bacteroidia bacterium
TCTTTTTCACTATAATTTAAGTTACGCCCTACCTTATACCTCAAATTCGTATTGGTACTCTTATCTCCAACAACTTTTACAGGATTATCTACACGAATAGTTCCATGATCTGTAGTAAGAACGACTTTAATTCCTTGATCAGCAATTTTCTGCAACATTTCTTTTAATGGAGAATGATTGAACCACGAAACCGTTAAAGAACGGTAAGCAGCTTCATCATCAGCCAACTCTTTGATCACTTCCATTTCAGTTCTGGCATGTGATAACATGTCAACAAAATTATACACTATGACATTTAAGTCATTCTGTATCAACTCATTGAATCGATCCACCATTTTTTTGGCGTAATCCAATTTCACAACTTTGTTGTAAGACATTTTTACATTCTTTCTATGGCGATCTAAATTGGCTTGCATCAATTCTTTCTCGTGCATATTTTTTCCGCCTTCATCATTTTCATTCAACCATAAATTGGGATGATCTTTTTCAATTTGAAGTGGCATTAACCCAGCAAATAAGGCGTTTCTAGCATAATGAGTGGCCGTGGGTAAAATAGAATAAAAAGTCTCTTCTTTATCAACATTGTACATTTCAGAGATAGCTGGTTTTAACACTTTCCATTGATCGTATCGCAAATTATCTATTACGATTAAAAACAATTTTTCATTCCCTACTCTATCCATCAATTTTTCTGACAATACCTTATGAGACATGATAGGCCCATCCGATTCATTTAACCAGTCTTGATAATTTTTATCGACATACTTACAAAACTGTGTATTGGCTTCCTTTTTTTGCATGGCGAGTATCTCTTTCATCCCTTCATCATTGGAATTTTCAAGTTTCAACTCCCATTTCACCAATTTATCATAGATATCAGCCCACTCATCAGCATCAAGTCGATCATTTAAGCGCATTCCAATTTCTCTAAATTCAATTTGATAATCAGATGTCGTTTTCTGACTGACCAGATTTTTAGAATCAAGATTCTTTTTTAAGGCAAGCAGAATTTGGTTTGGATTGACTGGTTTTATCAGATAATCTGATATTTGCCCTCCTATGGCCTCTTCCATAATATGCTCTTCTTCACTCTTTGTGATCATGATGATGGGTACATTTTGATTGCGTTCTTTGATTTTAGCCAAAGTCTCCAACCCAGTTAGCCCAGGCATGTTTTCATCTAAAAAGATGATATCATAATGTGACTCCTCAACCATTTCTACGGCATCTGAGCCATTATTCACGGTGTCGATCTCAAAGCCTTTATCCTCTAAGAATAGGATGTGGGGTTTCAAAAGATCTATTTCATCATCAGCCCAAAGTATTCTGCCTTCCATATATATTACTTAATTTAGCGTGTTAATTTAATCAATTGAGTTTGCAAAGTAGCACTTCTAACAAAAGAAAAATAATCAACGACCCGGTACACGGTTTTATTACAATTCCGGATGATTTGATTTACGATTTAATTCAACACCCTTATTTTCAAAGACTAAGAAGGATAAAACAATTGGGATTATCTCATCTTGTTTACCCTGGTGCTAATCACACAAGATTTCATCATGCTTTAGGAGCTATGCATTTAATGACCAAGGCCTTAAGTGTACTCAGCAAAAAAGGTGTGGCGATTACGGATGAAGAAAAGCAGGCTGCAACGATAGCAATATTGTTACACGATATCGGTCATGGACCATTTTCACATACGCTTGAGCACAGCTTATTAAAGTCCGTTGATCACGAAGAAATGTCAATTCTCTTTATGCAGCGACTGAATGAACAATACGAAGGTAAATTAAAAATGGCCATTGACATTTTTACGAATCAGTACACAAAGGTATTTCTTCATGATTTGGTTTCCTCTCAATTAGATATGGATAGACTTGATTATCTTCAAAGAGACAGTTTTTTTACCGGTGTATCGGAAGGTGTAGTTGGAAGCGACAGAATAATTGCAATGCTTAATGTTGTTGATGGAAAACTAGTAATAGAGGAAAAAGGTATCTATTCAATAGAAAACTTTATCTCTGCCAGAAGAATAATGTATTGGCAGGTTTACATGCATAAAACGGTAGTTTCATCTGAATACATGCTGATTAAAATTTTAACCCGTGCTAAAGAGCTATTTAAACAGGGCACAGAACTTTTTGCTAGCCCGTTTTTAAAAACCTTCCTCGAGAAAAATGTCCGAATTGAAGATTTTAGAAATGATGAGAACCTACTTGCTCAATTCGCGCTAATAGATGATAATGACTTGATTTCAGCAATCAAAACCTGGCAATTAAGTGAAGACAAAGTTTTATCAACACTGTGTAATGCAATTGTTTCAAGAAAATTATTCAAAACTGAAATTTCAAAACGTGCATTTTCAGAAAAGCAAATTAATGACAAAGTCAAAAATATAGTTGATAACGGAAATTTATCTGAAGCTGAGGCAGCCTATTTTTATCAAACTGAAAAACTTGTTAATAGCGCCTATGATGAGAATTTCAAGCAGATATTAATTCTCAGCCGAGATGGGAAAATTTCGGATTTAGCAAAAGCATCTGATAATTTAAACATCTCAGCATTATCAACACCTGTAGAGAAGTTTTGTTTCTGCTACATGCGGTTCGACAAAAATTGATCCTTAAATATCCTATTTATTCTCAAACGCTTTGTTGAAAACTTCGTTATTCAGTGTAATCGCTCGCACATTTAATTAGTATTTTTGACACAATGAAATTTTCGGCTCAACAAATCGCTGACTTATTACAAGGCAAAATTCAGGGAAATCCTGAAGTTATGGTATCTGGACTCTCTAAAATTGAAGAAGGTAAATCAGGTACCTTATCTTTTTTAGCGAACCCTAAATACGAAGAGTTTTTGTATCAAACAGAGGCGAGTATTGTGATTGTCAATATAGATTTTGAAGCGAGCCAAGCAATCCCAAGTGAAACCACTTTAATAAAAGTACCGGAAGCATATGGCGCATTTGCTAAGCTGCTTGATATGTATGATCAAGCAGTTGCTAAGCAACCGAAAATTGAAACACCATCTTACATCTCTGACAGTGCTAATTATGGAGACAATTGTTATATCGGTGCCTTCGCCTATATCGGAGAAAATGTGACGATTGGAAACAATGTACACATTTATCCTAATTCACACATTGGTGATAATTGTACGATTGATGACGGTACCGTAATATACAGTGGGGTTCATGTTTACCGAGATAGTAAAATTGGTAAAAAATGTACGATTCATTCGGGAGCAATTATTGGTGCTGACGGCTTTGGTTTTGCACCCAATTCAGAAAACAATTATCAAAAAGTCCCTCAAATTGGAAATGTGATTCTAAAAGATCATGTGAGTATTGGTGCCAACACAACTGTTGATAGAGCAACATTGGGCTCAACAATAATCGAAAAGGGTGTTAAACTTGACAATTTGATTCAAATTGGACACAATGTGGTGGTAGGAGAAAACACAGTTATGGCTGCACAAGTAGGCGTTGCTGGATCATCTAAACTTGGAAAAAATATGATGATTGGTGGTCAAGCCGGAATTATTGGACATCTAACAATTGCTGATGGCGTGATGATAGGCGGACAATCAGGTGTAGGGAAATCTGTTAGAAAAGAAGGTGAAATCCTGTTAGGATCGCCCGCTTTCGAATCTGAAGATTACAAAAAGGCATACATGGGATTCAGAAGACTCCCTTTTATTTTAAATAAGTTGAGAGAACTAGAAGCGGAATTAGCTCAACTGAAAGAAAACAAATAATTTAAATGGCTGATAAGCAAAAAACCCTAAAAGAAGCTATCAAACTCAGTGGAGTTGGACTTCACACTGGTGAAACAGTGAACTTAACAATAAATCCTGCACCTGCTAAGCACGGTTATAAATTTCAAAGAGTTGACATAGAAGGAGAGCCAATTATTAAGGCAGACCCGGACAATGTAGTTTCTACGGCTAGAGGAACAACCCTTGAGCAAAATGACGCGAAAGTTTACACCACCGAACACGTATTAGCAGCTTTGTACGCATTACAGGTTGATAATGCACTTATTCAATTAGATGGACCAGAAGTTCCAATTATGGATGGAAGTTCAAAACTATTTGTTGATGCAATTAACAAAGTAGGAACGGTTGAACAAGATGAAGATCGAAACTATTTCGAACTAAGCGAGAATATTAAGTGGGAAGACACTGAAAGAGGAATTGAATTTTTAGCCATCCCTGATGTGAATTATAGAATCACAGTAATGGTTGATTACAACTCACCCGTGCTTGGTACCCAACATGCTAGCATGTTCAAAATTGAGGATTTTGAAGAGCAAATTGCCAGCTGTAGAACTTTTTGTTTCTTAAAAGAGCTAGAGTATCTCGCTACAAACGGATTAATTAAAGGTGGTGATTTAGACAATGCCATTGTTTTGGTTGAGAGAAGCGATATTAAACAAGAAGAATTAAATCGACTTGCCAAGCTTTTAGGAAAAGAGGCACTTTCAGTTTCTTATGACGGAATTGGAACACTCAATCATACTGAACTTGTTTTTGAAAACGAACCTGCAAGACACAAATTACTGGATATTGTTGGCGATTTAGCATTAGTTGGTCGACCAATCAAGGCGCACATCTTAGCTGCAAGACCAGGACATGGAGGCAATGTTCAATTTGCTAAATTGTTAAAAGAACAAATAAAAAAACAAGAAGGCTCAGGTAAATTCTTTGATTTAGAGAAAGAGCCTTTATACGACATCAATGCAATAGAAAAAATGTTGCCTCATAGATATCCATTTTTACTAGTCGACAAAGTGATGGACATTACCGAAGATACAATTATTGGGGTAAAAAATATTACCATGAATGAACCTTAATTTACAGGGCATTTTCCAGGG